>DBOA01000001.1 GCA_002299195.1 Sphingomonadales bacterium UBA658 | reverse complement strand
CTCAGGCGCGTTTGTCGCAATGGCATGTATGATTTCTGCGGCACATCCCTTTGCCGACATCTTTTTGCCATTTATGCGGCCGCGCGTCATTGCGGTGTCGACGACTGGCGGCAATGCTTCAATAACATGAACGCTGGTATCGCGCAGATTGTGCCGCAGTGATTGGGTAAAGCTTCTGAGGCCCGCTTTGGTCGCGCAATAGACTGGCCCGCCGGCGCGCGGAGCAATGGCAAGGCCTGAGGTGACATTCACAATCGACGCCTCGGGCCGCTGAAGCAAGCCGGGCAACAAGTGCCCAATCAAGTGCAACGGCGCGTTGAGGTTCAGGAAGATCGCCTGATCGGTGAGCGCCAGATCAAGCGGCTCGCCGGGACCGAAATTACCGCTCATCCCCGCATTGTTGATCAGTATGTCCAATTCGCGCCCTGCGAGCGCGGCAGCAAGGTCAGCGCAACCCGCAGCATTGGAAAGATCGGCCTTAATGGCTTCCAATCCCTCTTGCCGTGCAGACGCAAGCACGTCGTCGCGGCGACCGCAGACGATGACGGCGGCGCCCCGCGCCATCATTTGGCGTGCTATTTCCAAACCGATGCCGTCGGTCCCACCAGTGACCAATGCGGTCTTGCCCTTAAGTTCCATAATTCCCCCCTCAATATTGCCTTGAATCACTCTTGCCCTGAAATGTCAGGGAATCAGTATCGAAGAACCAACTGTTTTCCGCCCTTCAAGATCGCGATGTGCCTGTGCGGCGTCTTCCAGCGCGTAGCGATGGCCGATTGTGATATCGATGACGCCTTGACGGAACATGTCGAACACATATTCTGCGCCCGCTGCCCGCTCCGCTGCATTGTGATAATAATCGAACAGGGTTGGGCGCGAGACGTAGAGTGACCCTTTTTGTGCCAAAGTGCCAAGGTTGACACCCGTCACCGCACCGCTGGCATTGCCATAGCTGACGATAAGGCCGCGCCGCGCGGTTGCGTTCAACGATGTTTCCCATGTGTCGCGGCCGACACCATCGAACGTCACTTCCACGCCTTTGCCGCCCGTCAGTTCGCGCACCTGCGCTGCGACATCCTCTTTCCCATATAATATGACATGGTCGGCCCCCGCTGCGCGTGCCAGCGCCGCCTTTTCATCTGTGCTGACTGTCCCGATGACGCGGGCGCCAACATGCTTCAGCCATTGCACCAGCAACAGCCCGACGCCGCCCGCCGCTGCGTGCACCAATATGTCCCATTTGGGTTGAACCTTGGCACAGCGTTCAACAAGAAACTCGGTGGTGCAGCCCTTGAGCAAGCCTGCGGCCGCGATTTCGTCGCTGATGTCGTCTGGCACCAAAAACAGGCCATTTGCGGCAATATTGCGCGCTGTCGCATAGGCACCGATGCTTGGGCCAAAAGTCGCTACCCGGTCGCCCACGCGCCAGTCGGTCACGCCGTCTCCCACCGCCTCAATGATGCCCGCTGCCTCCATGCCAAGGCCAGAGGGCAACGCCATCGGATACAGGCCGCCACGATGATAGGTGTCAATGAAGTTCAGGCCCACGGCCAGATTGCGCATGCGGACTTCACCGGGACCGGGCGCTGCCAGTTCAACGTCCGTCCACGCAATAACGTCCGGCCCACCGGTCTGCCGAATTTGTGCTGCTCTTTCCATCGGGAGAACTCCTGTTTGTTGCATGCATCCTAACAGAGCCAGTGGCAGGCCGCCAACCCGTGCTGCGGAATATGGTTAAAAACACGTCAATAACTGTCGCAGATCGGGACAGTCGAATTTGGGTCCCCCTTTAACCATCTTTTGGCATGGCCATTATGCCTAACAAAACGTTAACGCCTGATCATGATGAAAAGAAGATTAGTCGGTCACAACGAAGCTGCCCGCCACCCCCTTCGGCAGATGCTTCCCCCACCACAGATGACGCACGCCGTCATCGCGCCACGCCCCACATCGTGGTGGCGCAGGGAGGATACGCATTTGTTTATGCTCAGCTTCAGTGCGTTTTTTGTCGCAATAAGCAGCTATATTGCCTGACTGTTAGGCGGCGACGGGGTCGCACGCCTTGTGCAGCTTCCACGAAATCCATGCCGAAACAAGGCAGGCCGCAGCAATCATGAACAGCGTGTCGGGAATGCTCACGCCTGCGCTGACGAGAAGGCTGTAAATCACAGCACCAATCACCATCGCGCCGGAATTCACGATGTTATTGGCGGCAATGGTGCGGGCGGTTTGCGACTTTGCAACCGTCGTTGTCAGAAACGCGTAGAGCGGGACGACAAACATGCCCCCCGCGATGGAAATACCCAGAAGATCGACAATCATACGCTCGCCATAGCCTAGCGTCAGAAACTGCCACCAATCTATCAGCTCTGACCCGATGGGTTGCCAGTGGCTGACCGTCCACCAAAGATCCAGGACGAACAGACCCATTATGATGACTGAAATCGGCGCATATTTTGCCGACACTGTGCCATTCAGCATGCGGTTGACGGCGACTGAGCCAATGGCGATGCCGATGGAGAAGAACGCGGTAAACAAGGTCGCGACAGTGTTGTCGCCGCCGATTGCGTTTTTGACCATGGGCGGGAAAATTGACCCAAGGACAGCGCCAACGCCCCAGAAAAAGCTGATTGCCATGATCGCCAAAAATAGGCGGGGTATGTGCATGGTGTCGCGCACCAGTCGCCAGCTGCTGCGAAAGATGTTCCAGTCCATTTTGGCGATTGGAGCATCGCTTTCGGGCGGTGCAAGCGGAACAGATTGCGCGGTCACGCGTCCGATGATCGCAACAAGGATAATCCCTACGCCGGCAATCTTTCCAGGAATGATCCCGCCCGCGATCGTCCCACCCAAGATGGCGAGATAGGTCCCGGCTTCGACAAGGCCCGTTCCGCCCAAAACCTCATCTTCTTTAAGATGCTGGGGCAAAATCGCATATTTAATTGGGCCAAAGAAGGTGGAATGCACGCCCATTGCGAACAATGCGACGAGCATCATCGGTATATTGTGCAGGTAAATACCCGCTGCACCGAAGATCATGATAAAAATCTCGGCTGTCTTGACCATGCGAATGACGCGCGTCTTTTCAATGGTATCGGCCAATTGCCCCGCAAGCGCGGAAAACAGGAAAAAGGGTAATATGAACAGCGCGCCCGCGATGGCGTTAAAATTCGCTTCTTGGGTCGGGTCCGAATAGATTTCGTACGTCACCAAAATGACCATGGCCATCTTGTAAAAATTGTCGTTGAAGGCATTCAGGAACTGGGTGACGAAAAGCGGCAAAAATCTGCGCTTGTTCAACAGGGACATTGTCGTGGCCATTGGTTTTTGCACTTCCCATGCGGACGGTATCGGAGCCTTAGCGGCCCAGCCCTATCATGGCAAAGTGCATTTCATGTGACGGTGAAATAGCCGCGTGATTTTGCTAGCACATCGCGCTATTGCTATTGGATGCTTAGCTTACCCAACCTCCTGACCTTGTCGCGCATTCTTGCTGTGCCCATCCTCGTCTTTTTGCTGTGGCCCGGTGCCAAGCAGATCGGCATTCAACCGGTGCCGCTGGATTATGGCTTTGCATTCATATTGTACTGCCTGATGGCGATTACCGATTATTTCGATGGCTACCTTGCGCGGGCGCAGGGGACAGTGTCGAAATTGGGCGTTTTCCTTGATCCCATCGCCGATAAGATCATGGTCGCCGCTGTCATTTTGATGTTGGTGTTCACGCGTGATGTCGACGGTTGGCATGTCATTGCGGCCCTCATCATTTTACTGCGTGAAATGATCGTATCGGGCCTGCGCGAATTTTTGGCTGGCCTGCAGATTTCGGTACCGGTTTCGAAACTCGCCAAATGGAAGACGACGTTTCAACTTGTTTCGCTTGGCGGCATCATTTTGGCGGGCGCCTTGCCGGACTGGTTGTTGCTGAAGCAAGCCGCACTGGCGCTGCTGTGGATCGCCGCGGTGCTGACCATGATTACCGGCTGGGATTATCTGCGCGTCGGCATAAAGCATATGGATTGACCAGATGAGGCTGGTCTATTTTGCGGCGGTTCGCGAGGCCATTGGTGTGGCCTCCGAAACATGTGATCTGCCGGCACATGTGCGCAATATTCATGACGCCATTGACTGGCTGGCCGGTCAGTCATCCGGTCATGCGCTGGCCTTTCAAGACAAGGCGCGGCTTCGTTTCGCTTTGGACCAAGCTATGGTGCCGTTGGATGCCGCACTTGGCGATGCACATGAGCTTGCAATTTTCCCGCCAGTGACCGGCGGATGAAACGCGTCCTTATCAGCGATGAGCCGATCAGCACGGAGGCTGCGCTGTCGGGGCTGAGTGATTTGGGGGGCGGTGCGGTGTCCAGTTTTACCGGCATATCGCGGGACGATGGCGGCGTGACCGCGATTGAGCTTGAGCATTATCCCCGCATGACGGAATCAAGCCTGATGCAGTTAATCGATGAAGCCTTTGCCCGCTGGGCATTGCTTGGTGCGGCGATTGTGCACCGGATCGGGCGCGTTGCAGTGGGCGAACCCGTGGTCGTTGTCGGCGCAGCGTCGCGGCACAGGGCGGACGCGCTTGAGGCCACGGCGTTCCTGATTGACCGCCTGAAAACCGACGCGCCATTTTGGAAGAAAGAGCATTATGCAGACGGCACGTCCGTCTGGGTTGATGCCAAATCCAGCGACGACGATAGGTCTTCACTCTGGTCCTAACGGCTCCGGTTGCGGATCAGCGGTTACGTTATGTGCAGTTCCCGCAGGGACTCCGCAAGCAATTCGAACTCCTCACGGCGCGGGCTGTTGGTCCGCCAAATCAGCGCAATTTCTCGGCTCGCATGGTCCGCATTCAACGGCCGCGCCTGAACGTCGGTTCCGTTCAATAGACCAGCCGAGACGGCCATTTCGGGAATGATGGTCAGACCCAAGCCATTGTCCACCATCTGCACAAGCGTGTGCAGCGATGTGCCCAGCATCATGGCGGTTGCGCGCAGTTCCGGCCTATTGCAAGCAGCCAGTGCATGGTCCTTCAGACAATGGCCATCGACCAACAACAAAAGCCTGTTTTCATCGATCAGCGCAGGTTCAATGCTTTCGGGTGGGTCGCGCGGGTCATCCAATGGAAAGGCAACATATAATGCGTCGTTAAACAGGTGCGCTTTTTCGACATCGCCCGCCGGAAAAGGAAGCGCCAGCAGGACACAGTCGACCTGACCATGATGCAATGCTTCGACCGCAGCCGCGCTTGCTTCCTCCCGCAGGTATAGCTTTAAATCGGGGTACTTTTTTCGCAATGCCGGTAACAACTTCGGCAACAGGAAAGGCGCTATCGTTGGGATGACGCTCATGCGCAAATCATCCGCAAGTGGCTTGCCTGCGGAACGCGCCATTTCGGCGAGCTCTTCCGCCTCACGTAAGATGCGGTGCGCCTTGGTCACCATCTTGTTGCCCAGTGGCGTAAAGCGGACGACGCGCCGTGTGCGCTCCACCAGCATCAGGCCAAGCAGCGACTCCAGCTCGCGGATCCCAGCGGACAGCGTGGACTGCGTGACAAAGCACGACTCCGCAGCTTTACCGAAATGGCCATGCTCCTGAAGCGTGACCAGATATTGCAGCTGTTTCAATGTTGGAAGATAGGTGCTCATAAATCGACCCCGTTTATTATTATGGGCCATATAATCGTTTTTAACGATGATTCTAGCAATATTTAGCGAAAAGGTTCATAGATTGCTGGAAATGCCCGTTTGAAAGTCTTAGCTTAGATGCTCAATGGTCCCAGTAGGGACGGCAGGGTCATCTATGTTCATTTCAAATCTCATCGAATATCTCGACTCGATCAAAGAACGTGATCCTGCGCCGCGCTCACGCTGGGAAATCTTGCTGTACCCCGGCGTATGGGCCGTGGGTTATCACCGTGTCGCCCATTGGCTGTTCCTTGGCCAGATGTTTTTTCTTGCGCGGTTGGTGAACCATTTCGCCCGGTTCCTAACGGGCATAGACATCCACCCCGGCGCCAAGATTGGGAGCAATTTCTTCCTCGACCATGGTTTCAGCGTGATTGGTGAAACGGCCGAGATTGGCGACAATGTCACCATGTACCAGAACGTCACATTGGGTGGCACCAACCCAACCAACGGGATGGCGGGCAAACGGCACCCCACAATATTGGACAATGTTATCATTGGATCAGGTGCGCAAATCCTTGGCCCAATCACAGTGGGCGAACGCGCGCGCATTGGCGCTGCTGCCGTGGTGACAGATGACGTTCCGGCGGGCGCCACTATGATTGGCCCAAAGGCGCGCTCGACATTGGTTCAGGCCGAAACCTATGCACGTGACTTCATGCCTTATGGCACGCCATGCCGGGAGATGTTCGACCCGGCGACTCAAAGCCTCGAGATCCTGCAGTGTGAAATCGAAACCCTGCGCAAACTTATCGCCGACATGATGGCCGAACGTGATGGAACGCCCGCTGCGACGCCGGTCAAGCCCCGTGCGAGCAAGGGAAGCAAGGCCAGTTGAGCGCAATCATCACGCCGTTCCCGATAACCAATCGGCTCAACCAGATTGGTTTTGAAAAAGGCGAACTAACCCAGATTCTCAATCTGTACGGGCGGATGGTCGC
>DBOA01000025.1:792-7650 GCA_002299195.1 Sphingomonadales bacterium UBA658 | reverse complement strand
TAGCGTTTGCGCAAGCGCGCCAACACGGCATCTTCAATGGCATCGAGCGGCGCGAAATCGATATGCCCGCCTTCGGTCGCCTGCACATGATAGGCACCGCCTGTTCGGCTAACATGCGCGACGCCGAGACCGGTTCCGGGGCCAATGATGCTCAGCGCGCCTTCGGGCGCAAACGCCTGCGCAGGGCCCGTCAAATGGTGGAAATGTTCTGGCCCCGCTTGCGCAACCGCATGGCCAACAGCGCCGAAATCATTAACGATCACGAAGCTATCGACATTCAGCTTTTCACAGACCATCGACCGGCGGATGATCCACGGATTGTTGGTGAGCTTAATGACATCAGCATCAACGGGCCCTGCAATGGCGATGGCGGTTGCCCGCGGAAGCGGCGCTCCGTTCATCCGCTGGAATTCCTGCCATGCGGTTTGGAAACTGGCATGCTCCGCTGTTTTCAGCGTTACCGCCTCGCCCAGTTTAATCACCTTGCCCGCATCCACTTCAGCAAGCGCAAAGCGCGCGTGGGTTCCGCCGATATCGACGGCGACAATCGCGGTCATAGCCCTGCCGCCGCGAGCATGGCTGACCCGCCCTTTTCCGCTTCATCGGCCGTGGCACGCATCATTGCAAACAGCTCGCGTCCAGTTCCCATGTGCGCCACGGGCGTCGGGGCTGGTGCGCGACCGGCCCATTCGCTGTCGTCGACCAGCACGGACAATGTGCCGTTGGTGGCGCACAGGCGCACGATATCGCCATCCTGAAGCTTCGCAATGGCCCCGCCACGTGCAGCCTCGGGACTTAAATGGATCGCCGCGGGCACTTTGCCCGATGCGCCGGACATACGCCCGTCGGTCACGAGCGCCACGTTAAAGCCCTTATCCTGCAACACACCCAATGGCGGCGTCAGCTTGTGGAGTTCGGGCATGCCATTGGCGGCAGGCCCCTGAAAACGGATGACGACAATGACATCGCGATCAAGCTCGCCCGCCTTAAAGGCTGCAAGAACATCATTTTGTTCATGAAATACGCGCACCGGTGCTTCGATGGTCCAGCGTGCCGGATCAACCGCGCTGGTCTTGAACGTCGCACGACCCAAATTACCCGTTACCAGACGCATGCCGCCATCGGGGCTGAACGGCGCGGACGGCGGACGCAGCATTGTGTCATCGGCGGTCACCGCAGGGGCATCACGCCACACAAGCTTGTCCTCTTCCAACATCGGCTCACGTCCATAATCCGCCAAATCCTTGCCCGCGACGGTCATGATATCGCGGTGGAGAAGCCCCGCGTTTATCAGTTCGCGGATGACATAGCCTATTCCGCCTGCGGCATGGAAATGGTTCACATCGCCCGAGCCATTCGGATACACGCGGGCGATCAACGGCACCACTGCCGACAACTGATCCAAATCTTCCCAATCGATGACGATACCCGCTGCGCGCGCGATGGCCGGAATGTGCAGCGCATGGTTCGTCGATCCGCCCGTGGCCAGCAAACCGACACAGGCGTTGACGATTGCTTTTTCGTCGACGCACAGGCCCAAGGGCCGGTAATCGTCACCGTCCCAGCCAATTTCGCTCAACCGATGTACGGCAGCCCGCGTCAATTCGGTGCGCAGCTTGTTCCCCGGATTGATGAACGCGGCGCCCGGGATATGCAGCCCCATGACCTCCATCATCATCTGGTTGGAATTGGCGGTGCCGTAAAAAGTACATGTGCCAGCGCCATGGTAGGACGCGGCTTCCGCCTCCAGCAATTCGGCGCGGCCGACCTTGCCCTCTGCATATAGCTGACGGACACGCTGTTTTTCTTTGTTGGCGAGGCCCGACGGCATTGGGCCTGCGGGCACGAGGATCGTCGGCAAATGGCCAAAGCGCAACGCACCGATCAGAAGGCCGGGGACGATCTTGTCACAAATGCCCAACATCGCGACGCTTTCAAACATCCCGTGGCTAAGGCCAACCGCTGTTGCCATGGCAATGACATCGCGGCTGAACAACGACAGCTCCATCGAATCCTGCCCCTGCGTCACCCCATCGCACATCGCGGGCACGGCCCCTGCGACCTGTGCTGTCGCGCCAACTTCGCGCGCGAATATTTTCATTTGCTCGGGGTAGCGGCCATATGGCTGATGCGCCGACAGCATGTCGTTATAGGCACTGACAATGCCGATGTTCATCGCTTTGCCGCCGCGAATGGCGGGCTTATCCTCACCGCTCGCGGCAAAGCCATGCGCCAGATTGCCGCAGCTTAACGTGGGCCGGTTTACGCCTGCATCACGTTGCTTGGCGATCAGGTCGAGATAGGCCTTACGCCCGGGCTTCGATCGTTCGATGATGCGCGCGGTGACGGCTTCAACGGTTGCGTGCATTTTACTCATGCCAGCTCACTCCATCACGTTCGGTGAGTGCAATCGCCGCATTGGGGCCCCAGCTGCCGGCACCATAGCCCTTTGGCTTCAACGCTGTCGCGTCCCACAGCGCCCGTATGGCATCGATCCACTTCCACTGGGCCTCAACCTCATCACGGCGGACAAATAGCGTCTGGTCGCCTTCTATGAGGTCGAGAAGCAGGCGTTCATAGGCAATCCGCCGTCGTGACCCGGCAAAGGCGGCGGTGAGTGACAGATCAAGCGGCACTTCGCGCAAAGTGACCCCGCCGCGATCCAGCCCGGGTTCTTTCGCCATCACCAATAGCCGAACATATTCCTCCGGCTGTAACCGGATCACCAGCGTATTTGCCTCCAGCCGACCGCCACGGTCCTTGAACACATTGTGGGGCACGGGTTTGAACTGGATCACGATTTCGCTCCGGCGTTCGGGCAAACGCTTTCCGGTGCGCAGGAAAAACGGCACGCCCTGCCACCGCCAATTGTCGACATAGGCTTTAATTGCGACAAAGGTTTCGGTGTCAGATGGCTTGCCGAGGTCCGCGTCATAGCCTTTGACCGCTTCGCCGTTGACCGCACCTTCATTATATTGCCCGGTCACGACGTCACCTTCGACCACCGGACGCAGCGCGCGCAGGACCTTTACCTTTTCATCGCGAATGGCCGTCGCATCCAGACTTGCCGGTGGCTCCATTGCCGTCAGCGCAAGCAATTGCAGCATATGGTTTTGCACCATGTCCCGCAGCGCGCCGGTATCGTCATAAAATCCGGCTCGCCCCTCAAGCCCGACGGTCTCGCTCACGGTGATCTGCACATGCTCAATGGCATTGGCATTCCACAGCGGTTCAAACAGCATGTTGGCAAAACGAAGCGCCATCAGGTTCTGGACCGTTTCCTTGCCCAGATAATGGTCGATGCGGAACGTGCGTGCTTCCGGGAAAACCGCGTTCACGGCGTCATTAATATGCTGCGATGACGCCAAATCATTGCCCAATGGCTTTTCCAAACCAATGCGGACATTTTCGCCAGACAGGCCGGCATTGTGGAGGCCCTTTATCGTTGGTTCAAACAAAGATGGCGCGGTCGACAGGAAAATCGACAATCCGCCCGATATGTCCCCAATCTTGTCCGCCAATGCGGCAAAGCCTTGCGGATCGGAAGCATCCAGCGCGACATAAGAAAGCCTCTGCAGAAACGCGTCAATCAGGCCCTCGGCCTTGCGGTCATCGGGCAGAAATTCGCACAATGCCGCGCGTGCCATATCGCGAAAGCAATCATCGGTAAGTGTGCTACGCGCAGTGCCAAAAATACGCAGGTCTGGATTAATCAGGCCATCGGCATGCAGCGCATATAAGGACGGCAGCAGCATTCGTCGTGAAAGGTCACCCGTGGCCCCAAACAACAGCAAGGTGGAACTGTGCATGCTCATTCTGTCCGTCTCCATGCAAGGCACCGGTCGGTCGCCTTACCAATCGCGTTCCCCTTTATCCTGAAGGGCACAAGCGTCTAGCGCTTATTCGTATGCAACGTTTAACGTAATGCCCAGCCGCGCTGTTCGTCCATACCCATGGAAATCAATATGGGTTCGTTTTGTTGCCGTACCTGAAAGTCTGCTTTGCCCGAAAGGCCGCGCCAACCCGATGCGATCAGCGCTTGTGCCGTTGGCGCACCCAAGGTCGTTCCGGGCCCAAGAACAATCACCACGTCCGGTGCGAATTCTGCGGCGGCAACCTGCACTGCGCGGCTAAAATCATATGTCTCGGTCAACTGCGCGCCAAGCGTGTAGGCGTAGATCGCGTCCGCGCTAAAGGCATGTGGCGACCAAATCTTACCCTGCCCGTCAATTGCCGGAATGTTACCGAAACCGAAATCTGCCACGGGATTCTGCGCACGCGCCATCGGCACGATATGCTGCAGCAACGGACTGTGAAATGCCGCATGGTGCATTAGGCGCAATGGGAAGCGGTCGTCCTTCGGCAGTTTTTCGGCCAGCCACTTCAGTCCGGCTTCGTCGCCAGCGAAGACAACCATCCCGCCAAGCCGTATCGACACCGATATAGATATATCAGAAATATTATGCGATTCATCTATTAAAGCATTCGCAAAATTAACTTTTTTTGCGTCAATGTTCCAGTTAGCATCAACAATCGGCCATACGATTTGCCCGCCGGTGCCATGTTCATGCATCAACAGGCCCATATTGTTCACAAGCCGCGCACCCGCCGCCAGATCGACGATCCCCGCACAGGCAAGCGCGAGATACCAGCCCATCGAATTGCCGGTCACCGCAACGACATCGAAGCGTTCACGATCAATCGCAGCGAAATCAGCCAGGGCAGATGCGTAAATCAGCGGGGATGCATTATCGCCGGTCATATGCACCGATGGCGCATATTTCTCGGCTTTATCGAGCGCCGATACCGGCACTTGGCCCTTTTCCGCGCGGACCGCATCGACAATGCCGACAACATCGGCGCGCGCTGCATGGTGCTTCTGCAGATATCCAAGCTCAGACGCGTTATATGTGCCGCGCCCCGGGCAAACGACCAATGCGCGCTTCTTCATGCGACCGCTGCCTTAGCGGCTTCCACGATCGATTGCTTGCTTGGCAACACCAGCTCAGCCGCGGGGCCAAGCGGGATGAAGCAATCTTCGGCGGCAATCCGGCTAACAACGTTTCCGCGACCAGCCTCCGTCAATATCGTCACCAGCTTTTCACTCAGGCTTCCCGATCGGCGGCTTTCATCAACAATCAGGATATTCGAACAATCGGCCACCGCAGCGACGATGGCGTCCGCATTCAACGGATGCAACCAACGCAGGTCAATGACGCGTAGATTGATGCCCAACGCTTCCAATTCGGGCGCAGCCTGACGCGATAAATAATAACCATTTCCGTATGTTATAATCGCAAAATCAATGCCATTGCCAAATTGCCCAAGCGCGCCAAAGCCAATGTCACGCGCCTCCGCCGGCGCTGTATATTCCGCAGACCACGCCCCATCATCCGCGCCATGAAGGTCAGTTGTGTGATACAGCGCGATGGGTTCAAGGAAGATCACAACGCGGCCATCCTCATGCGCAAGCCGGACGCATTCACGCAGCATAGCAGGCGCATCAGCGGCATTGGACGGACATGCGACAATGATACCGGGAATGTCGGTAAGGACAGCGATGCTGTTGTCATTGTGGAAATGCCCGCCAAAGCCCTTTTGATAGGGCAAGCCAGCGATACGCACGACCATAGGGTTGCGATATTGACGGTTTGAAAAGAAGGACAAGGTCGCCGCTTCGCCCCGGATCTGGTCCTCTGCATTGTGCAGATAGGCCAGAAACTGGATTTCGGGGATGGGAACAAAGCCATTATGCCCCATGCCGATGGCAAGCCCAAGGATGGTCTGTTCGTCCAACAACGTATCAAACACACGTGCTGCACCAAATTTTTCCTGCAGCCCCTGTGTCACCCCATAAACGCCGCCTTTGCGCGCGACATCTTCGCCGAACACCGCGACATTGGGATATTGCAGCATGATGTCCGCCAAGGCGAAGTTGATGCTCTTGGCCAAAGTGACCGGCTTAGCGAGGTTGCGCGCGTCTTTGGCAAATAGAGTGTCGCGTGCGGCCGTATCGGGCAATGGCGGCGATGGCTTGACGCCTTCCTCTGGCAGGATGGACGCCATCACCTCTTGCGCGGTGACAAGCCGCGGCTTTGCCAACGCATCCAAGGCAACGCGGTCAACCCGCGCGCGCATATCTTCGTAGCGCGCAACAATCTCCGCACCCGACATGCCCGCTTGTTCATGCAAAATGCGCGCGCTGTGCAGCAATGGATCTTGCGCTTCCGCGGCTTCGATCTGTCCAATCGGTGCATAGCTCAATTCAACATCGGCCCCCGCATGCCCCATGAGACGCACCGTGTGCATATGCAGAAATACGGGCCTACGCCGCGACCGCGCATATGCGACGGCTTCGTGGCAGCCACGCAGGGCATCATTCAGGTCCGCCCCGTCGCAGGCAATATACTTCAATGCGGGGCGATGCGCGAAGTTGGCCGCTATCCATCCACCGGGCGTCCGCACCGAAATGCCGATGCCATTATCCTCACACAGGAAGACGATGGGCATTGGCAAATGCTGATACGCAGCCCAGCAGGCGGCGTTGAATGCGCCTTGTGACGTCGAGTGGTTGGCCGACGCATCGCCGAAGGAACATAAAATGATGGAATCATGCGGAAGAACCGCGTCATCCAGTTGCAGACGCCGTGCCAGCCCCAAAGAATGCGCGGCGCCAACGGCTTTGGGCAAATGCGAGGCAATGGTGCTGGTCTGCGGCGGGACAAAGGTGTGCGCACATCCCAGAACCTTGTGCCGCCCGCCGGAAATCGGATCATCTGCCGACGCGGCGAAGGACAAAGCCATGTCATATAATGGCGTCAGGCCGCCCGCTTGTTTTTTGCGCTGAATCAGAAACGC
>DBOA01000025.1:0-355 GCA_002299195.1 Sphingomonadales bacterium UBA658 | reverse complement strand
CGGCGCGCCCAAAGATCGAGGTGACGGTTCATGATTTGCGTGTCGAACAAATCCACCAGCAGATGGGACGCTGCTGTTTCAGCCACGTTTTCTAAGCGCGGAGCGGGAAAGTCATGGGCAGCAACACGCCGCAGAAAAGCCGCGTCTAATATCGTAGGACGGTCAAACATAGATACGCATAATTAGCGCCAAAGGGCACAAAAGCCACTGTAAAGTATAAATTTCAACTGCACTATTAAATTGCTGGATTTGTTAAAATTCGGCGATAGGATGGAGGTTGAGTGAGAGCTTGCTTGCCGGTCCAACCCAGACGGCGAGTGTGTCAAAACGGGCATCCAGAAGTGAGCAGCAAATG
>DBOA01000041.1 GCA_002299195.1 Sphingomonadales bacterium UBA658 | reverse complement strand
GCCGCGCCTGTGGGCACTGTAAATGCCGACGGCAGCGTGATGATATCGACGCCCGCCTTTGCGTAAGCGCTGAACAAGTCTGGAAAACGCATATCGTAGCAAACCGCTAACCCCATTCGTCCCAATGGCGTGTCCACGATTACGGGGGTTTCGCCGCCCACATAGGCCGAAGACTCGCGCCAACTTTCGCCGGATTTCAAATCCACATCAAACAAATGGATTTTGTCATAGCGCGCGATAATTTCGCCATTGGCCGAGATGACGATGCTGCGGTTTGCGAGTTGTGGTCCGGCACCATGCACCACCGGAATAGATCCCAAGTGAACCCATATGTTATTGCGAGATGCAACTTCAGCGATGTGTTCGATCGATTCTGTCTGCGCCTCTTCACATATGTGCAAGCGCGCTTCGTCACGCCTTCGGTTGATCATTATCGACATTTCGGGCGCAAAATACATGACGGCCCCGCCATGCGCAGCCGCTTCGATCGCCCCGATCATCTCAGAAACGTTCGTCGCTGGAAAAACACCGCTCGTCATCTGGTGCACAGCTACGCGCAAGGAATACCGCCGTTACCGCAACCAACCGCAGCATGATTTTGAAGAAACATGGCCATCCAAAATGGTTCGCAGTATTGAATGAAAAATGCAACAGTCCGGAAAATAGAGGCACATTAAGGAATGGCACGGGTTCCGCACGTGTCGGCAATAGCAATAACGGGAAATGGGACCATGGTACAAAAACTCAACGTCTTGGTGACTGGGGGCGCTGGATATATTGGCAGCCACGCCGTGCTCGCTTTAATCGACGCTGGTCATCGCCCTATTGTTATCGATAATCTGGTAACTGGCTTCCGTTGGGCCGTGGCTGAAGACGCCGGATTCTTCCATGGAGACATCAGCGATTCAGATTTGGTCGAAAGCATCATTCGCGATGAACATATCGACGCCATCATGCACTTTGCGGGATCAGTGGTTGTGCCCGAATCTGTTGAGAACCCGCTCAAATATTATAACAATAACACCGCAAAAAGCCGCAGTTTGATTGAGACGGCCATTTCATCCGGCGTCAAACACATGATTTTTTCGTCGACCGCGGCGACATATGGCATTCCCGAAACCAGCCCGGTGCGGGAAGATATGGCGACACAACCCATCAATCCGTACGGAACATCGAAATTGATGACAGAAATGATGTTGCGTGATGTCGCGGCCGCGCATGATTTCAACTATTGCGCGCTGCGCTACTTTAATGTCGCGGGCGCCGATCCGCTTGCGCGCACGGGTCAGTCCACTGTCGGGGCGACACATTTGCTAAAAATCGCGGTTGAGGCGGCGCTTGGCAAGCGGGAAAGCGTGAGCGTTTTCGGGACTGACTATGCCACTGAAGACGGGACGGGCGTACGCGATTACATCCATGTCAGCGATCTCGCTGCAGCGCACGTCATCGCGCTTGAAGCACTTATCGCCGACCCCGCGCGCAGCCACACGCTCAATTGCGGATACGGCCATGGCTATTCGGTGATGCAGGTCCTTGATGCTGTAGACCGCGTGACCAACAAGAAATTAGACCGCAAAATGGAAGGTCGACGCGCCGGAGATCCTGACTCGCTGATTTCTGACAATAGGGCGATCAAGGATCGCTTTGGTTGGGAACCACGCTACGACAATCTGGACCAAATCGTCCAGCACGCGCTCGCATGGGAACGCCGCCTGACAGATATTCAAAGCGCCTAAGCCCTCTCTTGCGCTTTGGCGTCAATCGACCCATATCCAAAAAATGGAAAATCACTCTCACGGAAATCCGTCCACTTGGTACGGCACCACCATATTGTCTGTGCGCAAAAACGGCAAAGTCGTCATCGCTGGTGATGGCCAAGTCTCCATGGGTCAAACGGTCATGAAGCCCAATGCCAAGAAGGTCCGTCAGCTGCATGACGGATCCGTCATTGGTGGCTTTGCCGGCGCGACCGCCGACGCATTCACGCTGTTCGAGCGGCTTGAGCGCAAGCTGGAGCAGCATCGTGGGCAATTGATGCGCGCTGCGGTGGAATTGGCCAAAGATTGGCGCACCGATAAATATCTGCGCAATTTGGAAGCGATGATGATTGTCGCTGACAAAGACGTGACATTGATCCTGACCGGCAATGGCGATGTGCTTGAACCCAATGATGGCATCGCGGCGATTGGATCTGGCGGAAATTACGCGTTGTCCGCAGCACGTGCACTGGCGGATTATGAGGCAGATGCCGAAAAAATGGCGCGTCATGCCATGAAAATCGCGGCTGAAATCTGCGTGTACACCAACGATCAACTGACCATTGAGACGTTGGACAGCGCCGCATAAACCGGCCGTCACTTAAACGGTACCAGCAACTTCCCATCTAGGCAGTAATGAAAAACGCTCTGACACCCAAAGCCATTGTGGCTGCTCTTGACGAACATATTATTGGCCAGGCCGACGCGAAACGTGCGGTCGCGGTGGCGCTGCGCAATCGCTGGCGTCGCCAGCGTCTCGGCGCGGATTTACGCGATGAAGTGACGCCAAAAAACATCCTGATGATTGGCCCCACGGGTTGCGGCAAGACCGAGATTTCGCGCCGCCTTGCCAAGCTTGCGGGTGCACCGTTTATCAAGGTGGAGGCAACCAAGTTTACGGAAGTTGGCTATGTCGGCCGGGACGTTGAGCAGATCGCCCGTGACTTGGCTGAAGAGGCTGTCCGTCTTGAGAAAGAACGCCGCCGCGAACATGTGCGCGAGGCCGCCGAAGCCGCAGCGATGGAACGGATCCTGAAGCCGTTGGCGGGTGGTACCGCGAGCGAAGCCACGCGCGAAGCATTTCGCCAGCGCATTCGTGATCGCCACATGGACGATGTCGAAATCGAGATTGAAGTATCTGACAGCCCAACCACACCGATGGAAATTCCCGGCATGGGCGGCAATGTCGGCATGATCAACCTTGGCGAGATGATGGGCAAAGCCTTTGGCAAAGACAATCTGAAACGCCGCAAAATGAAGGTCCCCGACGCTTGGACAAAGCTTGTCGAGGAAGAATCTGAAAAGCGCCTGGACCAAGACGACGTCAACCGCGCAGCTTTGGCCGACGCGGAAGCCAATGGCATCGTCTTCCTCGACGAAATTGACAAGATTGCGGTGTCCGATACGCGGGGCAGCGGATCGGTCAGCCGTGAAGGCGTCCAGCGCGACCTGCTGCCGCTGATTGAAGGCACGACAGTGGCGACCAAATATGGCCCCATGAAAACCGACCAAGTGCTGTTTATCGCATCAGGCGCGTTCCACATTTCAAAGCCAAGCGACATGCTGCCTGAACTACAGGGTCGCCTGCCCATCCGTGTTGAACTGCGCGCATTGGAACATGCCGATTTCGTTCGTATCCTCTCGGAAACCCGCGCCAATTTGCCGCAGCAATATATTGCGTTACTGGCGACTGAAGAGGTCACGCTCGAATTTAGCGACGATGCGATTGATGCCATCGCGCGCATCGCAGTGGACGTGAATTCAACCGTTGAAAATATCGGTGCGCGGCGGTTGCAAACGGTTATGGAAAAGCTGCTAGAAGATATCAGCTTCGATGCCGAAGACCGCAAAGGCGACGTGATCGTGATCGACGCGGACTATGTGCACAAGCAGCTATCGGGCATCGCAAAAGACACCGACCTATCCAAATATGTGCTTTGACGCTTTTGGCCTAAGCGGATCGTAAGGACAAAAGGAGGCTCAGCGCGAACTTGGGTAGTCTGCATTCGCAGATTGAGGTGCAACCACAAGTTTCCAAGCCTTATCCTTGACGAAATAGCGTTTCGCCAGTGCTTGTAATATCTCGGGCGTCACGCTGTTATAATCACTGTACAGCGAACCCAATGCCGCAAAGCGTTCAGGATCATATGTCGATCCCTTTAGCTGGTTTAGCCAGAATGTGTTGCCTGACGCCGCACGCTCAATCGCTTGCTTTGTCGGCTCAACGGCACGCTGCAGTTCGTCGGCGCTCACGGGATTCGCGATCAAATCCGCCGCGACCGAATCCGCGAATGCAAAAAAGCGGTCCACATCGGTTGGTTTGACCTGCGTATAGGCCATCAAATATCCACCACTGTTGAAATCGACGGGCCAATTGGCCGCCATGTCGGGACTGTAGCTTGCGGCCTGCTCCGCACGGAACTTTTCAAACAGCCGGTCACGAAAAATGGCCGCTAAAGTTTCCAGCTGCCGCCCTTCGCTGATGCCAGCAATTCCGCCGCCAGTGGGCCATGCCATCACCGCCGCAGCCTGATCACGCGCGCCGCGATGTGTTAGCCTTATCGGAGTGGCTGTCGGGGATGGGAAACGGACATCGCGCGCTGCCGCGGCGACGGGCAAAGTCGCGCGCGGTGACAGAGCGCCAAAGCTGCTTTCCAACGCAGCAACAGCCGCCGCCTTGTCGAAGTCGCCAAAGAGCAGAACCTCAACGGGTCCCTGCGCCAACAATGGCTTCCAATATGCTTCGAACTTTGCGGCATCGACTTTCGCAACGTCCGCCGGTGCCGCGGCTTTCCAGCGCGGATCATTGTTGCGCAGCAAATATTCCAAATCACGCTGCAACACGGAGGTCGCAGACATTTCGAAACTCGCATAACCGGACATCGCGAGTGCCTTTGCACGTTCAACCGGCGCGGGGTCCCAACCGGGATGGCCAAGCTTTGTCGCAATTAACGTCAACTGATCCGCAAGGTCATCAGGCCGCGTATTTGCGCCAAACTGGAACGCATCATCGTCAATGGAGAAGTTGAGTTCTATCCGTCGCCCATTGACCATCTGGTCAATTTCCGTGCGCTTGAGTTTGCCAATGCCATTTTCCGGCAAGACGATCGGCCCTGCCCACAGCAAGCTGCCATTGTCAGGGGTAACGGCTTGATAGCCCCGACCAAAACGGACGAGCACGCGGATCTGACCGCTTTCTGCCTTGTTCGGGTACAGCAAAGCCCGCACGCCATTCGACAGCTCAAGCCGGGTTATCTGCAGCCGCGAGACCGTGTCTTCGGTCACGAGTTTGCCGGGTACGCCAAGCTTCGGCAACGCGGCAAAGCCAAGGGTGTTTTCGGACAATCGCGCAGTCGTATTTGCCGATACCACGGCGTTCAATGCAGCGAGCGCACGATTGTCTGCATCCGCTATCGGCGCGGGTGAAGACAGCATCAGTCGTGTTGCGTCCGCCATGAAAAGCTTCTGTGTCGACGCCAGCAGCCGCTGCGGCGTAAACTTGTCCTTCATGCCCTCATAGACCTGAACAACCGTTTTGGGCGCGGTCACCGTTTCCCGAATATCCACGGCATTGACGATATCATCCGCTTGCTTCGCAGCTGCTTCAAATGGATAGCTGTCGAGCATTGTGCGCAACGCATTTCCGAAAAGCGTTTTCTCACGCTCGATATCCGCAACCGATGGTGGCGTGGCAATGGCATCGGCGATGACGGCGCGCACGTCACGCGTTGCCGCTTCCCATTTGTCGCCGACGGGGGTGACGGACACCAAAGTCGCGTCCGCTGTGCGCGAAATATCTTCCTGCGCGATTTCTGCGAAAAGAAAATTACCGCCACTGCGCGCCTGCACCTCAAGCCTGCGGTTGATGATCTGAAGCGCAAGGGCGTCAATTAACAACTGCTCGTTATACGCAATCGTATCATCCACCTTCCGCCACGGGCGCAGGTACGCAATGCTGACGGTGGTGGGCAATGTTGGCTCAATCAGCACGCGCGTTGGTGTGCCTTGGGGCGTTGGGTCGCCAAAGGAGGGCTCAGGCGCGCGGGCGCCCTTCCCTTTCCAGTCGTTGAAATATTTCTGCACCAGATTGGCCAGTTGCGCGGGTTCCATATCGCCAGCCATCACGACGACTGCATTTTCGGGCCTATACCAGCGGTCATGAAAGGCACTCAAACGTAAGGCGTCAGACGCCTGCAATGTTTCAGGCGTGCCAATCGTCGACCGGTTTGCGAGCCGCTGACCTTGAAATGCATGCTGGCGCAGGGCATCGCTATAGACCATTTGCGCGCCGCTATTTTCGCGCAGCTCGGCAAGGACAATGGCGCGTTCGGCGTTCAAGGCATTGGGCGAGATACGCGGATTGCGGATCATGCCCGAAATGATTTTGACTGACTCGTCCAGCTTTTCGGGCGTCGCATTGGGCAGGTCTAGCTTGTAGACCGTCTGCGTCGGGGTTGTTTGCGCATTGCTGTCGCTGCCAAAGGTGACGCCAAACCTTTGCCAAATACGCTTGGCCTCGCCATCGGGCACAAAGGTTGATCCACGGAAGGACAAATGCTCGATCAGATGAGCGAAGCCTTGCTCGTCGTTATTTTCATGCAGCGCGCCCGCATCAATCCGCACGCGAATGGACACCTGTCCTGCAGGCACATCATTTTTCTTCACCGCATAGCGCAGCCCATTGGGCAAAACGCCAAAGGTCCAGCTGTCGTCGACCGGTACGTCGCTGCCTTCATACAGCCACGGAACTTTGGCCGCCTTTGCCGCGACAGATGCGGCAGGCGCAACATTTTGTGCGTAAGCAGAGGTGGACAGCAGCAGGGCTGCCAAAGCGAGCGATTGAGTAAATTTGCGCATTACAATCCTCATAACGGAACGAAGGCTTGACTGCACATGAACGGGCTGACGAACCTGCGTTTAAATTCCACCATCGACGGTATCATAGCCTAAACCGCGCAAACCAAGTTTCAGCGCCTCGATGCATTCAGCAAGTTTATCCGCGTCTGTTGTCCGGACAACGAAGTTCGCCCCGACCTTGCCTTCGCGGAAAAACGGGTAGCTGCCGATCTGGCAACCTTCATGATGCTTTTCGGTATCGCCCAGCAGTTTGGCAACTTCGCTTTCGGCTACCCAGCAGCCGATTTGTTGCGACAGCAACGGCGCGCCACCCTCCAATGTGCCGGTCAAGGCATCCAGCATACCGGCAGTGATGTGCGGCACGCCAGCCATGATGAAGATGTTGCCATGGCGAATGCCGGGCGCGCCCGACATCTTGTTGGGGATAAGGTCAGCGCCATCGGGCACACGCGCCATGCGCAGGCGGCCCGGGTTAATGCCGCCACGCGTTTCATAATAGGCGTGCAGGACTGCGCTAGCCTCTGGATGAATGACAACATCGACGCCGAGCGCTGCCGCAATCGCGTCAACCGTAATGTCATCATGCGTCGGGCCAATGCCACCGGTGGTGAACAGATAGTCATTGCGCGCACGCAAGAGGTTCACCGCCTCTATAATGGCATCCATGTCATCGGCGACCACACGCACTTCGCGTAAGCGAATGCCTTGAATATTTAGCCAAAGGGCAATCTGGCTAACGTTTTTGTCCTGCGTTCGGCCAGAGAGAATTTCGTCGCCGATGATTACAAGCGCTGCGGTATATATGCGGGAATCTGTCATATGCACGCGATAGCATAATTCACCCCCTCGCAAAGTGCGGATTATTACCTTATATCGCCCGCATGGAACAATATGTAAGCGTTACGCCCGAAGAGGCGATGCAGGCCCGCGACGGGGTTATCAAATTACACGGGGCCGAAGGTTTTGAAGGCATGCGCAAGGCCGGCCGTCTTGCCGCCGAAATTCTCGATGCGCTGGTGCCGCATGTCGTGCCGGGTGTCAGTACCGAAGAACTGGACGATATCGTCCGCGAGATGACGATGCGCGGTGGCGCAGTGCCAGCAACCCTTGGCTATCGCGGTTACACGCACAGCTGCTGCATTTCGATCAACCATGTCATTTGCCACGGCATCCCATCGGACAAGAAATTGAAGGACGGCGACATCGTCAACATCGACGTCACGCCGCAATTAAATGGCTGGCACGGCGACACCAGCCGCATGTTCCTCGTCGGCGACGTGCCGGTAAAGGCAAAACGCTTGGTCGATGTGACCTATGAATGCCTGATGCTCGGCATTGAAGCCGCCAAGCCCGGCAACCGCGTTGGCGACATTGGCCACGCGATCCAGACCCATGCCGAAAAGCACCGCTATGGCGTCGTCCGCGATTTCTGCGGCCATGGCCTTGGCCAATTATTCCACGACGCCCCCGAAATCGTCCATGTCGGCCGCCCCGGCACTGGGCCAGAGCTGCGCCCCGGCATGATCTTCACGATTGAGCCAATGATCAACATCGGCAAGGCAGCCGGCAAAGTCCTCGACGATGGCTGGACGGCCGTCACGCGCGACCGATCATTGAGCGCGCAGTTCGAACATAGCATCGGCATCACCGAAGACGGCTGCGAGATATTTACGAGCAGCCCGAAGGGGTGGCATCAGCCGCCTTATTGAGGTCTCTACCACGTCATGCTGAACGCGTTTCAGCATCTTACTTTTTGCACGTTGTTGAAATTAAGACCCTGAAACAAGTTCAGGGTGACGCGGTGATAGATCCGATTGTCGCGCTTACAACCGCAACCCAATCGTCTCGTCCAACCCGGCCATGATGTTTAGGTTCTGCACCGCTGCGCCGCTTGCGCCTTTGCCGAGATTATCGAGCAATGCCAGCAAGCGGACTTGCGCGCCGTCGGGTGAGCCGAGGACGTAGAGATCAAGCCTGTCGGATGGCGCTTGGTCGGCGCGGATTAGCAGTTCCGCTGGCGGCGCATCTTGGTGCACTTTGACGACGGGCGATTTGGCATAATGTAGCGACAAGGCCGCACGCATTTCGTCGGGATCATCGCTGCCAGGCATGACCGAGATGGGCAACGGTATTTCGACCACCATGCCACGGAACGCCCGCACCACGGCGGGTGAGAAGATCGGCGCGAGGCCGAGCCCTGCATGTTGCTGCATTTCGGCGACATGCTTGTGGTTCAGATCAAGGCCATAGGTGCGAAAGCTGATGTCTGCACCGTCACCGCCTTCGAACCGTTCAATCAATGCCTTCCCGCCGCCCGAATAGCCCGACACGGCGTTGACGCTGTAGGGCCAGTCTGCGGGGATTAATCCGGCAGCGACCAAGGGTGCCACCAGCCCCAAAAAGCCGGTGGGGTAGCAACCGGGGTTGCTGACAAGGCGGGCATGAGCAATCCGGTCGTGCTGACCGGTGCGATATTCAGGGAAGCCATAGGCCCAGTTCGGGTTCACACGATGCGCGGTCGATGCGTCGATGATGCGCGTATGGCCTGATGTCGTCATTGCCACCGCCTCTTTCGCCGCATCGTCGGGCAAGCACAGGATGACGAAATCGGCATCGTTCAATGCCTCGCGTTTTGCAGCGGGGTCTTTGCGTTTGTCATCGTCAAGCGTGATGAGCGTAAATTCCGCGCGGCCAGCGAGCCGGTCCGCGATTTCAAGGCCAGTGGTGCCTGATGCTCCGTCGATGAAGATCGATTTGGTCATCTTAAATCACCCGCTCAAATAAGACCGTAGCCCTGAGCAGCGGGCGCGCAGCGACCGCGCCCGTCGAAGGGTGTGTATCAGCGGCAGCGCAAACCTTGAAGCACCCTTCGACAGACGCAATTGCTGCGCAACGGCTGCTCAGGGTTACGGTATTTCTTAGAACGGTATTGCCGGTCACAACACCACCCGCTTGCGCGCAACAATCGCCTCATCATGCGCGGCAAAGCGTGCCGCCGCATCTGCCAGCGGTTCAATGCTCACCGCCATCGCGGTGCCATTGGCGTGGATGATGTTCTCTGCGTCAGCCATGATGCCAACATGGCCGGGGAAGAAAACCAGATCGCCGCGCTGCAACGCATCGCCGTCGGCCAGCTCTTCGCCAAAGTCTGCCTGCTGCATATCGGCATCGCGTGGCGGCATATGCCCCTTCAGTCCGAACACCAATTGCACAAGGCCTGAGCAATCAATGGCGTCTCCGCTGCGTCCACCCCAGCTATAGGGCGTACCGATCAGCTGTTCTGCCAAATCTGCCGGTGATTCCGCAACGCGTCCGATTTCGGACAGATGGGCCAATGGCACAAAGCCGTTTTCGCAGGCCAGATAGTTGCCGCATTCGCTTGGGCTGCCGCAAAGCAACTGCGCACCCATGGGGTAACGCGCCAGCACCTGCGCCTTTGTCGATGGCGCGGAAACGAGCAATGTCGCAGGCGCGCTGACGATATGCGTGGCGTCAAAATCATTGCCAAGCTCCGCAAAGCGCACATAGCCCAGATAATTGTCGTGCAGGCAATATCCCCAAGCCCATTCACCCGCGACATCAAGCACCGCGAACTCCTCACCATGCATTAACGCGCTAACGGGCATCGATGTGGCATGTGCCTCGGCATGAATTTCGGTAACCGGCGCAATGCCCGTGCGCAGCATCGGCACTGCGTAATGCGGCGCGAACAGTTTTCCGGCCAGACTGATGTCGGCAAGATCCCCGCGGATGGGCGTTGTGCGCTTGTCTCCGACAAGGCTGTGCCCACTCAATGTATAGATGGGCCGCTTCCCCGCCCCCATGTGTCCGTCTGCCAACTACTTACGCCCCCAAAAATGTAACATGTTCGGCACCCTAACGTGCCGGATATTTGTCGGCCAGATAGCCGAAGACGGCGCGCAATCCAAGGGCCTCACCGCCCTTTGGCCGGCCAGGCTTATTGGTTGGTCGCCATGCAAAGGTGTCCAGATGCACCCACGGCACATCATCAGGAACGAATTTCTGCATAAAGAGCGCCGCCGTTACTGCGCCTGCAAAAGCCCCGCCGCTGTTTGTCATGTCCGCGATATCGCTATCCAAAAGCTCCATATAAGGTGCCCATAATGGCATCCGCCACAGCGGGTCAGTCTGCGCCTTTGACGCTGCGATTAAGGCGTCCGCTGTTTCATCGTCATTGCTGAACATTGCCGGCAAATCAGGCCCCAAGGCAACGCGCGCCGCGCCGGTCAGCGTCGCGAAATCGATGATAAGCTCAGGCGCATCCTCGACCGCTTTGGTCAACGCGTCGGCAAGCACAAGGCGCCCTTCCGCATCGGTATTGTCGATTTCAACCGTAATGCCCTTGCGGCTTTTAACGATGTCGCCCGGCCGCATAGCATTGCCCGATATGCTGTTTTCGGCAGCAGCCACGAGCATATGCAAGCGGACAGGCAAATGCGCAGCCATGATAAGCTCCGCCAGCGCAAGCGCATGGGCAGCGCCGCCCATATCCTTCTTCATCAGCCGCATGCCGCTCGCAGGTTTCATATCAAGACCACCGCTGTCGAACGTTATGCCTTTGCCGACAATTGCGATGCGTGGGTGGCGCGGGTCGCCCCATTCCAGCTCAATCAGCCGCGGGGCATGTTCGCGCGCCGCTGCTTTGCCGACAGCGTGGATGAGCGGGAAGCCCGCTTCCAACGCTTCGCCTGCTGTCACTGTCACATCTGCCTTATGCGCCTTGGCCATGCGCTTAGCCTCAGCCTCAAGCGCGTCGGGACCAAGGTCACCCGCCGGACGGTTGACCAGATCGCGCACCAGCGCCGTGGCGCGCGCCTGAAGCACGATATTATGGATTTTACCGGGTTCACGCACGAGCAGCACGCGTGCGCCGGTTATTTTCGGTTCGCTGAGATATTCATGGTAGCGATACTGACCAAGCACCCACCCAAGCATCGCTTCACCAGCGTCGGCATCCAACAAGCGATAGCTTCCCTCCGGCAGAATGTCAGATAGCTTGGCCAGGTTCCAAAGCCCAAGTGCGGCGGCATCCGCCACACCGGCGACGACAGACCATTCCCCGGGCTTATCGCCGGGAAGTATCGCGCTGTCGTTTACGCTACCTTCAAACTTCTGTGCTTTTACGGCCGTGCGGACAGGGTCGGGTTGGCCAGCAAGCCATGACGCAAAGCCATTTTTATCGACTAGGTGGATAGGTGTGGCCGGTTGGCCGTTGTCAGGTTGGATCAGATCGTCATAACGCATAATCGATGCGATAGCGGCAATGGACCGCGAACGGGAGATAATTCAGAAATGTCACGTATTTTTCTTTTGTTCGTTATGTCGATCGCAGCATTGGGCTTATCGGCTTGCAACCGATCAACCGACACGCGCCCGCCGCTGTCTTAGGAAATAGGCACGTGCAGTTTGCCAACATGTCGGAGATTTTGAAGAATGCGCCACCGCTGACTCCGGCCATTCAACAGCGTCAAGGGTCGGGGCTTATCTGACGTTCGAGGCACTGGCCGGGCTTGCTTTACTCATTTGGGTGGTCCGCAAACGCACACATATCATATCGCCAGAAGCCACCATCGAAACCCGCCGCGTTGCCGCGACGGTTCGCAATAGGGAGGGCTGATATAGGCCCCTCCTTCGGGTAGTTACTCGGCTGCGATCAACGTTTCCGCACTCTCGTTATGCGATGCTGCGAAATGCGGTGCCGAAAACACCATGACGCCATCATCCACCGGATCTTGGGTCAGGATTTTCTTTTCAGCGGCGTAATTTTGCAGAACGCGCCATGGATGGCGGTCCCCGTTCTTGGGCAACGTGTCAAAACTGCGGGCAAAATAGCCTGAGCTAAAGTCTGTCACAAACGGCAGCTTTGGCATATCCGGATCATCAAGATGCGGGGTTGCCACAAGCGCGTTTTTGTCATCCATTTTCCACAACAATCGGCAGACATAATCGGCAACGATATCGGTCTTCAGCGTCCATGACGCGTTGATATAACCAAAGACGCTGGCGAAGTTCGGAATGTCGTTGAACATCACGCCCTTATAATTGAAATGCTCACCAAAATTGATCGCTTCGCCGTCAACGCTGATCGCTGTCTTGCCCATCGTGACAAGGTTCAGACCGGTCGCAGTGACGACGATATCGGATTCAATATGCTTGCCGGACTTCAGCTGAATGCCCGTCTTGGTGAAATGGTCTATATGGTCGGTCACAACCTCGGCCTTGCCCTCGGTTATGGCGGTAAACATATCGCTATCGGGAATAAGGCACAGGCGCTGTTCCCATGGGCCGTATTTGGGCACGAAATGGGTATCAACATCGACTGAGGCCGGCAGTGCTTCGCGGGCCATGTTGACCAGCTTTTCGCCGAGCTTCGCTGGATTGCGGCGGGCATACCAATAAGTGAACCGCTGCATGTTAATGTTGCGCCAGCGCGTCAGCGCATAAGCCAGCTTTTCCGGCATGATTTTGCGAACAAATTTGGAGAATGGATCAATCGCAGGACGCGAGACCATATAGGTCGGCGAACGCTGCAGCATCGTCACCTGCGCGCCCTGTTGTGCCATTACCGGCACAATCGTCACCGCGGTGGCGCCTGAACCGATGACCGTTACCTTCTTACCGCTATAGTCCAGCCCTTCTGGCCAATGCTGCGGGTGAACAATCTGGCCGCCGAAGTCAGCTTCGCCGGGAAAATCAGGCTTATAGCCCTGATCATAGTCATAATAACCGGCGCACATGAACAAGAAGCGCGCGGCAAAGCGCCGCTCTTCGCCACCATCGACAGCCTTTGCTGTGACATGCCAGCGCGCATCGGGGCTGGACCAATTTGCCGAGACCACCTTGTGCCCAAAGTGGATATGCGGCGCGATGCCATATTCATCAGCCGTTTCGTGGACATATTGGTGAATGGATGGGCCGTCAGCGATCGTTTTTTCATGCAGCCATGGTTTGAAGCGGTAGCCCAAGGTATGCATGTCCGAGTCAGACCGGATGCCCGGGTACCGGAAAAGGTCCCAAGTGCCGCCCATGTCAGCGCGTTGCTCGACAATGGCATAGCTTTTATTGGGGCATTGCATGGTTAGATGCGCCGCCGCACCAATGCCGGATAAACCAGCGCCTACAATCAATACATCTACAACCGTTTCAGCCTGCGCCATATGACTCTCCACTCTATCGAGAAAAATCTTACTGACATCGTTGCAAATTGCAACTGGCTTTCGCGCGCGCGTAAATGACGCTATGGCGTGACAATATCACAACGGGGATTGAATGATGACGGACGGAGCCGACGACGAATATGTCTATGACGAGGCGTCTGGTGAATGGATCAGTGCTACCGAAGCCAATGCCAAATCCGAACAGGACGGCGCAGTTGAGGTCCGCGACGCGGTCGGCAATATCCTGGCGGACGGCGACCAAGTCACGTTGATCAAGGACCTGACCGTAAAGGGCGCGGGCCAGACATTGAAGCGCGGAACGCTGATCAAATCCATCCGCTTGACTGGCGATGCGCAGGAAATCGATTGTCGGTTCGACGGCATCAAGGGCCTTGTGCTGCGTGCGGAGTTTGTCCGGAAACGCTAACCGCTGGGGTTGGCGGTTCGCTTATCGATCAAAATTTCTGGCCATCGTCGTGCTGTCCGCGATGTGGATGACCGGTGCATTGCTGAATTAACAGCCAGGGTTATTGAAATAGTGCCGACCAATGCCCAACTGCGTTTTGCGGGCCGGGCCCCTCTGGTCGTCATATGACGGCGATGTCGGACCGCTTTAAACCATTAAAGAGGAGACCCGATATGAACCCAGCCGTTGGAATGCCATGCCCTGTTTGCAAGGTGGCGCTTGTCATGAGTGACCGCCAAGGTGTCGAGATCGACTATTGCCCACAATGCCGCGGCGTTTGGCTTGATCGTGGCGAGTTGGACAAGATCATCGAACGCAGCGTTGCTGCCGAGATACCTGCACCGCAAGCTGCCCCGCAACCCGTTCCACCGCAAGCGCCCGCCGGATTTGCACCGCCAGGCTATGGCCACCAGCAACCGGGCTTTGGCCATGGCTATCCGTATCAAAAGCGGAGGAAGTCATTTCTGGAAGAGCTGTTCGATTAATCTGCAATCGCCGCGCACAAAAAAAGGGCCGCCTTTCGGCAGCCCTTTTTTTTAAACCTTAGCGCTGATTAATCAGCAGCTGAAAGATTTACAGCCGAAGCTTTACCGTTGCGGCCAATTTCGACTTCGAAATTTACGCGCTGCTCTTTGTCGAGCGAGTGCATGCCAGCAGCTTGAACAGCCGAGATGTGCACGAAGCTGTCATCGCCACCACCATCGGGTGCAATAAAGCCATAGCCTTTATCGGCATTGAAGAATTTTACGGTGCCAGTAGGCATAAGATGTTCCTTTCACGAAACAGGTGACCACCTGGCAACAGCGCCAAGTGGGTAGCCAAGTCGTGTTGGGAAAAACGTTGCACGCTCCGCTTGTTTCATCAGATACGCGCCTCAAATTCCGTCGCGGTCGACGATAGCGTGTTTGGCTTATACGCCTAATTTACGGCATTAGCAAATAACAAGGTCGAAGCCCGCTTTTCCCCTGTTTTCCCGCCATTTTCGTAGGCGTTCAGCCGCCCGCTTTAGCCCAACAGCCGTTTGCGGTTCGCGGTCACATGCTTGGCGTAATGGTCGATACTGCCGCTGACCATGCTTTCGGGGGTAAGCCCGTGCTTGCCGGTCATCAGGTCCGCGCCAAGCGTTAGGTTCGCCGCGACCTTCTCGCTGACCAT
>DBOA01000173.1 GCA_002299195.1 Sphingomonadales bacterium UBA658 | reverse complement strand
TCTCCCCGATAATCATGGTTCTTATCAACCATCGCCTGCAAAGTCGTAGCGCCACCATATGGTTCAACCGTGTGGCGACCGGGCAGCTGTGTGCCGACCTTTGGCTGCTTGCCATCCGACAAGTCCTGCAAAATGGCGGTCATGCTGTCGTAATCAAGATCTTCGTAATTATCGTCGTTGATCTGAACCATCGGTGCAGAGGCGCAGTTGCCCATGCACTCAACTTCGTTCAGCGTGAACATGCCATCGGGCGTTGTTGCGCCTTTAACGAGGCCCCGGTTCTTGCATGCCGCCATGATATCGTCCGAGCCACGCAGCATGCATGGCGTTGTGCCACATACCTGCACATGGAAACGGCCGACGGGCGCGAGATTATACATGGTGTAGAAGGTCGCGACTTCATAAGCGCGCATATATGGCATGCCGAGATAGCTTGCGACATACTCGATAACAGGAACCGGCAACCAACCTTGCGTCTGTGTTTCTTCGCCAACCTGACGTTGCGCAAGGTCAAGTAGCGCCATAACGGCGGATTGCTGACGTCCGGCAGGATAGCGTCCGACATGTATGTCGGCAGTCTTCTTATTTTCAGCAGAAAACGCAAAAGCGCCAAATTGCGCGCGTGCATCCGCTTCGTTTGGAGTGTGTGCTGCATCAGCCATGTGCTTCGTTCCGTCCCCAAATACGTCCCAAATATGCGCCAAACATCATGGCAGCAGCGGTCGAACCAACTTCCTTGATCGAAACGTCGCCATGGAACAGCCACAGATACGCCGCGACCATCGCGATGGAACCCAATGCAGCGCTCGCTAGAAAAAGCACTTCCCGCGTCATTACCGGTCACACTCCCCAAACACGATGTCGAGCGCGCCCAAAATCGCCGTGGTGTCCGCAAGCATATGCCCACGGCTCATGAAATCCATTGCCTGCAAATGCGAGAATGCCGTCGGGCGGATTTTGCAACGATATGGCTTATTGGTACCGTCAGAGACCAAATAGACGCCGAACTCACCCTTGGGACTTTCGGTCGCGACATAGACGCTGCCGGCAGGAACCTTGAAGCCTTCGGTGTATAGTTTGAAGTGATGGATCAACGCTTCCATCGACTGCTTCATTTCCGCGCGCTTTGGCGGCGAAACCTTGCGGTCGTCGCTGCAGACAGGACCTTCAGGCATCTGCTGAAGACATTGCTTCATAATGCGGACGGATTGACGCACTTCTTCAACGCGGACCATGAACCGGTCGTAGCAATCGCCACGCGTGCCGACAGGAATGTCAAAATCCATTTTGGCATATACGTCATATGGCTGGCTCTTGCGGATATCCCACGGGATGCCTGCGCCACGGATCATTGGGCCCGAAAAGCCCCATTTGATCGCGTCTTCTTTGGATACAATCGCGATATCCACGTTACGCTGTTTGAAAATACGGTTGTCGACCACCAATGACATCGCGTCTTCAAACAGACGCGGCATACGATCATCAAGCCATTCGGCGATATCGGTCAAAAGCTTTAATGGCACATCCTGATGCACACCACCGGGGCGGAACCACGCAGCATGCATACGCGCACCGCTTGCCCGCTCATAAAACGCCATGCAATCTTCGCGGATTTCATACAGCCACAAAGGCGGCGTCATCGCTCCAACATCGATAATGTGGTGCGCGATGTTCAGCGTATGGTTTTTGATACGCGTCAATTCGGCAAACAATACGCGCAGATATTGCGCGCGGATGGGCACTTCGAGATCGAGCAGCTTTTCGACGGCCAGAACATAGCTATGCTCCATCGCCATCGGCGACGCATAATCCAACCGATCGAAATAGGGCAAAGCCTGCAGATAGGTTTTATACTCGATCAGCTTTTCCGTACCGCGGTGCAACAGGCCGATATGCGGGTCTAGACGCTCGACGATTTCACCATCGAGTTCCATGACCAGGCGCAGAACGCCATGTGCCGCAGGATGCTGCGGACCAAAGTTGATCGTGTAGTTCTGGATGACTTCATCGCCAGTCGTAGGGGCGAGATCTTGCTGCATGCTCATGCTTTGTCTCCCGTCGCCTTTGGCTTGCGCGCTGTCCGCTTAACCGCTTCCTTGTTGGCCGCTTTACCCGCACCGGTTTGCGCGGCGGTATCCGTCGTCTTTGGTGTTGGCGGTGGTGGCGAACTTGGCTTTACGGGATCTTTTTTGACTTCGTCCGCAGTCATCCGCTGGGTCGCGCCTTTGCCAGCTCCCTCACCGGTTTTCTCGTCACCGGGCAGGACATAATCTGCACCTTCCCATGGCGAGAGGAAGTCGAAGTTACGGAAATCTTGAGCTAGTTGCACCGGCTCATATTTCACGCGCTTTTCTTCTTCGGAATAACGCAGCTCAACATAGCCCGACAGCGGGAAGTCCTTACGCTGTGGATGCCCGGAAAAACCATAATCGGTCAAAATGCGGCGCAGATCGGAATTGCCCGAAAACAGCACGCCATACATGTCGAACACTTCGCGCTCCAACCATCCGGCAACAGGCCAAATGCCAGTAACCGAAGGCACGGGATGATCTTCATTCGTTGCCAAATGCACGCGAATACGATGGTTTTTTGTCAGGCTGAGCAAGCAATAGACAACTTCAAACCGTGGATCACGATCAGGCCAGTCAACGCCGGCCATATCCATCAGCTGCTGATACGCGCATTCGTCGCGCAGCTTGATCATGCACTCGACGAGCGAATCCCGGTGGATATGCACCGCGACTTCGCCATTGGCTTCCTCAATGGATACCAAATTGGAACCAAGCGCCTTGGTGATGGCTGCAATCGTGCCATCGGGCGTGTGAATAAGGGGCGCGGAATGGCTCACCGTTCGATTGTCCCTACGCGACGGATTTTGCGTTGAAGCTGCATAATGCCGTACAACAATGCCTCTGCTGTTGGCGGGCAACCTGGTACATAGATGTCCACAGGGACAACCCGGTCGCACCCACGCACAACACTATAGCTGTAATGGTAATAGCCACCGCCATTGGCGCAGCTGCCCATGGAAATCACATATTTCGGCTCCGACATCTGGTCGTATACCTTGCGCAGCGCCGGGGCCATTTTGTTGCACAAGGTGCCGGCCACAATCATCACGTCCGATTGGCGCGGTGACGCGCGCGGTGCGATACCGAAACGTTCAAAGTCATAACGCGGCATATAGCCGTGAATCATTTCGACCGCACAGCATGCCAGACCAAAAGTCATTGGCCACAAAGAACCGGTGCGCGCCCAGTTAAACAAGTCTTCGGTCGACGAAACGACAAAGCCCTTGTCGTTCACTTCGCTCTCAATATCTTTGAAGAACGCTGCATCGGGCGCCTGCGCGTCCGTCAGTGCAGGTGTGATTACTCCCATTCGAGTGCTCCCACTTTCCATGCGTAAATGAAGCCGATGACCAGTTCGAATAGGAACAGCATCATGGTGCCCCAACCAATCCAGCCCGTTTCACCCAAGCTAACGGCCCAAGGAAACAAAAATGCGGCTTCAAGGTCGAAAATAATGAACAGAATCGCGACGAGGTAAAAACGGACATCAAACTGGCTGCGCGAATCTTCAAATGCGGGGAAACCACATTCATATTCGGTAAGCTTTGCCTCGGTCGGTTTGTGGGTGCCTGTCAGGCGCGATACGCCCATCGGCAAAAACACAAACGCTGACGACAGCGCGAGCGCGACCACCAGAAAAAGCAGAATGGGCAAATATTGCGACAAATCAGTCATATCAGACTCGCTTCCGGACCCCATAAGTTGCGGCGCTTTTAGGCATAAGAATCTCGCCCCGCAAGGCCAAGACTCTGCATTTTTTCAGCCATTCTAGTGCTTTATTTTATCGCCCCAACAAGCAGCTTGTGCAGCTTACTGTGCAAGATGTCATTTGCCGCCAAAACCTGCGCGTCCGCGATATGCGGGCTGCGTCCGCGATAATCGGTCACAAAGCCGCCCGCTTCACGCACCAGCAGGCATCCCGCAGCCGTGTCCCAAGGCGACAAACCGCTTTCCCAAAAGCCGTCATAGCGCCCTGCGGCAAGCCATGCGAGATCGAGGCTGGCCGCACCAAAGCGCCGAATTCCGGCGACAGACGGACCAATGGCAGCAAAAATCTTGCCCCATTCGTCAAAATCGCCATGCCCCTTATACGGTGTGCCCGTGGAGATCAGCGCTTCGTTCAGCTGGCGACGCGCCGATACGCGCAGACGGCGGTTTCCAAGCCAGGCGCCCTTGCCGCGCTCTGCCCAAAAGCTTTCGTCGGTGATCGGGTTGTAGACCAAGCCAGCGAAAATATCGCCCCAGCCCGAACCATCGGGCTTTGGATCCTGCACCGCGATCGAAATCGCAAAATGCGGAATGCCGTGCAAAAAGTTGCTGGTGCCATCAAGCGGATCGACGATGAAGCGCGGTTTGCCCTCTGCCCCTGCAATTTCGCCGCCTTCTTCCATCAGGAAGCCCCAGTCTGGACGCGCGATTTCCAGTTCACGGAAGATCGTATCTTCGGCGCGTTCGTCAGCCTTCGACACAAAGTCTGCCGGTCCCTTTTGCGAAACCTGCAGATGTTCGATTTCGCCAAAGTCGCGGCGCAATTTGCCACCCGCTTTACGGGCAGCTTTTTCCATAATGGTCAACAGACCGGTAAGCGCTGGCATTAGTCGGCCTTCCGGACATATTCCCGTTCGTAAACGTCGACGACAATGCGCGTACCCGCGCTGATAAATGGCGGCACCATAACGCGCACACCATTATCCAGGATCGCTGGCTTGTAGCTCGACGACGCGGTCTGTCCCTTAACAACGGCATCGGCCTCAACAATTGTCGCTTCAATCTGGTCCGGCAATGCAACCGACAATGCTTCGTCGTCATACATTTCCATGACAACGTCCATGCCGTCCTGAAGGAATGCCGCAGCATCACCCAACAGGTCCGTCGGGAGCGTTACCTGATCATAGGTTTCCTTGTCCATGAACACCAGATTGTCGCCCTCGGCATACAAAAACTGGAAGTCTTTCTGGTCAAGACGGACCTTTTCGACGCTTTCGGCCGAACGGAAACGAATGTTGTTCTTACGACCATCGCGCAGGTTTTTAAGTTCAACCTGCATATAAGCGCCGCCCTTGCCCGGCTGGGTATGCGCGGTTTTCACCACACGCCACAGACCGTTTTCATATTCCAGAATATTACCCGGCTTGATTTCAACCGCGTTGATTTTCATGAGAGCACTCGCTTAACAGATGGAAAGAGCAGGCACGCAAATACGTGCCGTTGGACGCGGCCTTTAACGACGACAGCGCAATTAGGCAAGCAGTGCGTTGAAAGCCTTTACCGCTTCGGCAGCGCCTTGCGGGTGGTTCCACACAGCACCGCTGACAGCAAGGAAATCCGCGCCCGCATCAATCAACGGTTTCGCGTTGTCAGGCGTGATGCCGCCAATCGCAACGCATGGCACTTCGGTGATAAAAGACCATTTCTCGACGGTGTCGAGCTCGGCGATATGATCGACCTCTTTTGTGGTCGTAGGGAAGAACGCGCCAAAGGCGACATAATCCGCGCCAGCCTCTGCTGCTTCCATCGCAAGATGCCGGCTATTGTGGCAGGTAACGCCAATTTGCGCGTCAGGGCCAAGCGTTTCGCGCGCTTCACGAACGTCGCCATCGCCCTGCCCCAAATGCACGCCATCGGCCTTCAACCGTTTGGCGAGAGCAACGCTGTCATTCACGATGAAGGCCACATCATGCGCAGCGCATATCGCTTGCAATGGTTCGGCTAAGGCCGCCGCTTCATGCTGGTCCACATCCTTGACGCGAAACTGGAAAGCCGCGACGGGGCCGGCTGACAGCGCAAATTCAAGCATTTGCGGGAAATCTCCGCCAACATCGGTCGGCGAGATCAGATATAACTGGCAGGGAAATTCTTTCATGCCACGCTCTTAGCGAGGCTTAAGGCCGGCGGCAAACATCTTGCGCATCTGCCGCCGGCCCCTCTCCAAACTTATGTCGCCGACGCGGCGTGAATTTCGTCAATTGCACCACCAAGCGCGGCATCAAATTCTGCTGCTGTCATCTGGTGCCGCAAATCTTCCAACAATGCGCGGGAGAAGCTGGCGATCATGCCCTTGTTTTTGGCAAGCTCTGCACAAGCCTCAGGCCGCGCAAATCCGCCGGACAAGGCAACAACGCGCAGCACGCGAGGGTGGCTAACCAGCGCATCAAAAGTACCCGCCTCGGCAGGAATCGACAGTTTCAACATCACCTTGTTGTCGCCCGAAACGCTATCAAGCGCCTTCAGTATTTCGTCGCGCAGGATGACGTCACTTTGCGCACGATCGGCGCTTTTGATGTTAATTTCAGGCTCAATGATCGGCATCAGGCCGTGGGCGAGGATTTGCTCCGCCACTTCAAATTGTTGCTGCACAATCGCCGCGATACCCGATGGCGAGGCTTTGTTGATGACAGACCGCTTTTTCGTTCCGAAGACGCCCTTTGCTTTGGCTCGCGCGAGCAGCGCGTCCAAATCTGGCATTGGCTTCATCATCTGAACGCCGTCTGCTTCGTCCTCAAGGCCCTTATCAACCTTCAAAAAGGGCACGACGCCGCGATGCCGCAGTGCATCTGGCACTGGCTTGCCGTCGGCATCGCCGTCCATCGTGCGTTCAAACAAGATAGCACCCAAGACCTTTTCGCCGGAAAAGCTTGGCGATGTGATGATACGCGAACGCATGTCGTGGATGAGGCCGAACATCTCTTCCTCGGTCGAATACGCATCTTCTTCGATGCCATAACCACGAAGCGCCTTCGGCGTAGAACCGCCACTTTGGTCAAGCGCAGCAATAAAGCCCGTTGCCGTCGCTACTTTTTCGAACATCTCTTGGTCGTTCATCCGCTCTTCCCTCTAACTAGGCTCTGCATACGTATGCATTATCATCCAAAAAAAACGGGGCAAGGCCCCGCATGTTTAAATTATGTTCAACGCATCCACGCCCGGAAGCGGCTTGCCTTCCATCCACTCTAAAAACGCGCCGCCAGCGGTCGAAACAAAGGTGAAATCTTCCGTCACACCAGCATGGGCGAGCGCCGCCACTGTGTCGCCACCACCGGCAACCGAGACGAGCGAGCCTTCCCGCGTCAACGCCGCAGCCGTGCGTGCCAATGAGACCGTCGCCGCGTCAAATGGCTCCATCTCAAATGCGCCAAGCGGTCCGTTCCAGACCAAGGTCCGGCATGTTTTCAGGACATCAGCCAGCGCCTCAACCGCCGCAGGGCCAACATCCAGGATCATTTCATCCGCCGCCACTTCATGGACATTCACAGTGCGTACGGGCGGTTTTGCGCGGAATTCGACTGACGTCACGACGTCATAGGGCAGATGCACCGTGCAGCCTGCAACGTCCGCTGCATCCAAAATGGCATTCGCCGTGTCGGCAAGATCATGTTCGCACAGCGAGTTGCCAACATTGATACCGCGGGCAGCGAGAAAGGTGTTGGCCATGCCGCCGCCAATGATCAAATGATCCACCTGCTTGACCAAATTGTTCAGCACGTCGAGCTTGCTCGATACCTTTGCGCCGCCCACAACGGCAGCGACCGGGTGCTCCGGTGAACCCAGCGCCGCTTCCAACGCCTTCAGTTCCGCTTCCATCGAACGGCCGGCATAGGCTGGCAAAATATGTGCGAGACCTTCGGTCGACATATGCGCGCGATGTGCCGCCGAAAACGCGTCATTCACGTAATAGTCGCCATTTGCAGCCACGGCGCGAGCAAGTTCGGGGTCGTTTTGCTCCTCACCTGGCCAAAACCGGGTGTTTTCAAGCAATGCGATGTCGCCATCCGCCAATATGCCAATGGATTGCGCGACGATGTCACCTGCAATCTCGGGCACGAACATGACTTCGCGGCCAAGCACCTCTTGCAGCGCATCCAAAACCATGGAAACCGACATTTCGCTATGCTTCGCGCCCTTTGGACGGCCGAAATGGGCAAGCAATAGAACTTTGGCCCCCTTATCAGCCAGTTCGCTGACGGTGGGCAACAATGCCCGCAAACGCGTTTCGTCGGTCACACGCCCGTCGGCCATCGGCACGTTCAAGTCCACGCGCACCAATACGCGCTTTCCTTTTATGTCACCAAGATCGTCGAGCGTGCGAAAAGCCATGATTAAAGCAACTTTCCAATGACGCCGGCGGTATCCACCATCCGGTTGGAGAAACCCCATTCATTGTCATACCAGCTGAGGACACGGACAAGCTTGCCGTCGATGACGGCTGTTTCAAGGCTGTCGATGGTCGAGCTGGCTGGGCAGTGATTATAATCGATCGATACCAATGGTTCGTCGGAATAAGCCAAAACGCCCTTCAAAGCGCCTTCAGATGCAGCCTTTAATAGCGCATTGACCTCTTCCTTCGTGGTATCACGCGCAGGTGTGAAAGTCAGATCGACGATGCTGACATTGGGTGTCGGTACGCGAATGGCCGAACCATCAAGCTTACCCTTGAGTTCAGGCATCACTTCGCCGACCGCACGCGCCGCGCCCGTTGTTGTCGGAATCATCGACATCGCAGCAGCACGTGCGCGGCGCATGTCATCATGGATTTGGTCGAGGATTTTCTGATCGTTGGTGTAGCTGTGGATCGTGGTCATCAAACCGCGCTCGATACCAATTGCGTCGTTCAACACTTTCGCAAGTGGTGCCAGGCAGTTGGTCGTGCAGCTCGCGTTCGAAACGATGATATCGGCTGACGTCAAAACGTCGTGATTAACGCCGAATACCACGGTTTTGTCAACATTTTTGCCAGGTGCCGAGATCAAAACGCGCTTTGCGCCCGCAGCAAGGTGCTTTTCTGCGCTCGCTCGGTCGGTGAAGAAGCCAGTGCACTCCAAAGCGATATCGACGCCATTTGCGGCATGCGGCAAATTAGCTGGATCGCGTTCGGCGGTGACATGAATGCGCTTTCCATTGACGATGATGTCATTGCCATCGGCTTCCACTGTTCCGGGGAACGGGCCATGCACGCTATCACGCTTGAACAATAACGCGTTTGCCTTGGCTGGCGCTAGATCATTGATCGCCACCAATTCCAGATCATGGTCATCACGCTCCAAAATCGCGCGCGCCACCAAACGACCGATGCGGCCAAATCCGTTAATAGCTACTTTAATAGTCATGCGTGCTCCAATCAGCCAAGTTTAGCGAGAATTTGCGCGGTAATCTTATCGGCGGTCAGGCCGAAATGTTCATAAAGTGCATCAATTGGGCCAGATGCACCGAAACTATCAATACCGATCCGAAGACCGTCACCGACATAACGTTCCCAGCCCATTGTCGTGCCCGCTTCGACCGATACGCGAAGTGCATCGGATGGCAGAACCTCAGCCTTGTAAGAAGGCGACTGTGCGTCAAAACGTTCCCAGCTGGGCATCGAGACGACGTCGGCGCCAATGCCCTTGTCCTCCAACTGCTCTGCAACCGAAACAGCGATGGCGACTTCAGAACCGGTGCCGATCAGCACGACTTTGCGCTCCGCCTTTGCCGAACGGAGGCGGTAGCCACCCTTGGCGGACATATTTTCGCTGATGTCAGTACGCAATTGCGGCAAGTTTTGACGCGATAGCGCCAAAACCGACGGGGTGTGCGCCCTTTCAATAGCAAGTGCCCAGCATTCTGCGGTTTCGATGGTATCACATGGGCGATACACGTCGAGGTTGGGAATCAGCCGCAGCGACATGATTTGTTCAATCGGCTGGTGGGTCGGACCATCTTCACCAACACCGATGGAATCATGCGTCATAACATAAGCGACGCGGGTTTCCTGAAGCGCAGACAGACGAATGGCTGCGCGGCAATAATCCGAGAAGATCAGGAACGTACCGCCATAAGGAATAATGCCACCATGCAGCGCCATGCCGTTCATGGCTGCAGCCATGCCGAATTCACGAATGCCGTAATTGACATAGCGGCCAGAATAATCGTTTTTATCCAATGTATTGGTCGATGCAGTTCGGGTAAAGTTTGAACCCGTCAAATCCGCTGACCCGCCGAGCAGGTCTGGCAATGCAGCCGTTGCCGCCGTCAGTGCAATTTCCGATGCCTTACGCGTTGCGATATTCTGCGGCGCGGCGATCAGGCTTTCAAGATGCGGCTGTAACCATGCGGAATCAACTGCACCGGACATGGTCTTTGTGAAGGTTTCCGCATGGGCCGACGCCGCAAGCCGCTTCGCCCAGCTAGCATGGGCCTCAGCCCCTGCCTGACCAGTTGCGCGCCACGCGCCCAAGATATCCGCAGGAATTTCAAACGCCGGATAGGGCCAGTTGATTGCAGCCCGCGTCGCGACGATTTCATCTGCGCCCAATGGGCTACCGTGCGGCGCTTTTGTGCCTTCCTTATTTGGCGAACCTTTACCGATCAGTGTCCGGCAAGCAATCAAGGATGGACGATTATCCGCAAGCGACGCCCTAATTGCGCGCTCTATGTCATTGAAATCATGGCCATCGCATGCCTCAACATGCCATCCGCTTGCACGATAGCGTGCGGCGATATCTTCACTCGTCGACAAGTCAGTCGCGCCATCGATGGTGATGCGGTTATCGTCCCAGAATACGATCAAACGGCCGAGACCCAAATGTCCGGCCAGCCCGATGGCTTCATGATTGATGCCTTCCATCAGGCAACCATCGCCCGCCACAACCCATGTCCGGTGGTCGACCAAATCGTCGCCAAAGCGCGCATTCAGGTGGCGTTCTGCAACGGCCATACCCACTGCCATGGCAAGACCCTGCCCCAGCGGACCGGTGGTGCATTCAACGCCATCAATCAAAAAATTCTCTGGATGGCCAGCACATGGGCTACCCAACTGACGGAAGTTTTTGATGTCTTCGATGGTCGGGCTTGCATAGCCCGTGAGATACAAGGTCGCATAAGCGAACATTGACCCGTGGCCCGCAGACAGCACGAAACGGTCACGATCGGCCCAATCAGGCGCTTTCGGATCAAATTTCAGGAACTTCGAATAGAGTACCGTTGCGACATCGGCCATGCCCATCGGCATGCCGGGATGGCCACTATTTGCGGCCTGTACAGCATCCATGGCCAGCGCCCGGATTGCATTGGCCATTTGCTGTTCAGTAACGGTCATGTTCTATCCCCACAAAATACTCCACTTCGGGAGCGGGAGGCGGGCGCATACAACATATGCGATACCGCCGAGTCGTTTGGTGCCAACCCTTTGCGGACGCAAGCGCGCAGCGTCAAGGGACGGGCGCGCATTTCCTGCGGGGAATCTGGCATCCATTGTGCTTTGATGCATTTGCATGACATCTTTAGTCTGTTACACCGTCTCATCAAAAGGATCTAAGTCATGGCAGATGAACGATTAATTGTTGCGATTGGCCGCATAGAGCGCGCGCTTTCACGGGTGGAAAAGCTGGCAACGGCGCCAGCGAACGCGCCGGACGCCGATCTGGCGGATCGCCATGAACGTCTCAAGAAAGAGACGTTGGATGCCATTCGCGGCATCGACCAAATATTGTCAGGAGCAAATTGATGGCTGAAGTAAAACTTTCCATCGCTGGCCGCCAATACTCCGTGGCGTGCAATGACGGCGAAGAAACGCGGTTGCTGGCCTTGGGTGCGATGGTTGATGAAAAGGCGCGGGAAGCCGGTGGTGGCTCGGGCGGCCTGAATGAAACCCGCAGCCTTTTGTTTTCGGCGTTACTGCTGGCCGACCGCCTGCATGACATAACGAGTGGAACGCCGGTTGTTGCGGATAGTGCTCCGGCAGCCGCGAAATCGTCCCAAGTCGCCGAAGCTTTAGAGGGCTTGGCTAGCAGACTAGAAAATCTGGCACTAAGGCTTGAGAATTAACGTAAGACGCCTATATTGAACATGGCGGAACTGCCCGGTACGAGCTGATGAGAACATCCCTGAGGCGATTATTTATCTAAGGGAGCTGTCCCTGCCTGGGCCATTTGGGCAACCTTAAGGTCCAGATCACACGGTGCCCACCTGACGTGCTGGCGTCAGAGGATATTCCGGAAAACGACCCATGGTGGTTCCGCCATCCGATTTCAGGAAATGCTGTGACTTCCATATTAGACAAACCAACACAGCGCGCTGCGTT
>DBOA01000052.1:16048-16632 GCA_002299195.1 Sphingomonadales bacterium UBA658 | reverse complement strand
AATCTGCGCACGCGCGGCTGGATCGCTGGCCCGACGAAGAAGTTTGGATTAGGGAACGGCTGGTTGCGAATGCGCCAGCACCCAGTTTGGAAAAGGTAGCATGATGATAGAAGCAAAATTAGCCGAGCTCGGCATTACCCTCCCTGCACCAGCAGCGCCCGTCGCATCCTATGTGCCCGCGGTCGAAGCAAACGGGATGCTGTTCATTTCGGGCCAGTTGCCCTTTGTCGATGGCAAGGTTGTCACCGGCAAAGTCGGTGATACGCGCAGTCTTGAAGAGGGCAAGGCCGCTGCCAAGGCGTGCGGAATCATGCTTATCGCGCAGATGAAGGCCGCGCTTGGCGGCGACCTTGATCGTGTGGAACGCATCGTCAAACTTGGCGTATTTGTCGCGTCGACCCCAGACTTCACCGACCAACCCGAAGCCGCCAATGGCGCATCGGACCTGATGGAAGCCGTGTTCGGCGACGCAGGCAAGCATGCACGTGCGGCTGTCTCCGTCCCTGTATTGCCACGCGATGCAACGGTCGAAATCGACTGTGTGGTAAAGGTTCGCGCGGCTTAATGACCGACGGCGTCACCGC
>DBOA01000052.1:0-15801 GCA_002299195.1 Sphingomonadales bacterium UBA658 | reverse complement strand
GTCTCCGTCCCTGTATTGCCACGCGATGCAACGGTCGAAATCGACTGTGTGGTAAAGGTTCGCGCGGCTTAATGACCGACGGCGTCACCGCCGAACTCTTGAGCAAGGTCAGCGATATTCCTGCCGACCAGTGGGATGCGCTGAACCCGCGGGGCAATCCGTTTGTGGCCTACGCGTTTTTGGCGGCGTTGGAGGAATCGGGCAGCGTGGGCCCCGGCACGGGCTGGTCGCCTGCGCCGATTATGATCCGCGATGCGGATGGCGTTCCCGCCGCTGCGCTGCCTGCATATCTTAAGAGCCACAGCCAGGGCGAATATGTGTTCGACCATCATTGGGCGGATGCGTTTGAACGGGCGGGCGGGCAATATTATCCCAAGTTGCAGATTGCCGCGCCCTTCTCGCCAGTACCCGGGCCGCGATTGTTGTTGCGTGATCCTGCGCTTGCGCCAGCGATATTGGCCGCCGCCGAAGCGGTCGTGGACCAAAACGGCCTGTCGTCTGCGCACGCAACTTTTGTTGAAGAGGGCGAGCTCGAAGCATTTCGTGCGGCGGGGTGGCTGACGCGCATGGGCACGCAATTTCATTGGCAGAACCGGGATTATGCAGACTTTGACGGTTTTTTGTCCGCATTGTCGTCACGCAAGCGCAAGGCCATTCGCAAGGAGCGGGCCGCCGCGCAATCCGCCGTGCGCATTGCGCAAATCAGCGGGGCGGACATTACGGCTGATGACTGGGATGCCTTTTGGGTATTTTACCAAGATACCGGTGCGCGCAAATGGGGGCAGCCTTATCTGACGCGCGCGTTTTTCGACCTGATCGGCGAAAGCATGCAGGACAGCATTGTGCTGTTCCTCGCATATGATGGCGACCGGCCGATTGCGGGTGCGCTAAACTTTGTCAGCCCGGATTGCCTTTATGGCCGTTATTGGGGCTGTACCCGCGACGTGCCGTTTCTGCATTTTGAGTTATGTTATTATCAGGCCATCGATTACGCGATTGCGCATGGCTTGCCCCGCGTTGAGGCGGGCGCGCAGGGTGAGCATAAGCTGGCGCGCGGATATGAGGCGGTGCCTACATATTCGGCACATTATATCGCCAATGCAGGCTTTCGTTCCGCCGTTGCCGATTTCCTTGCCCGCGAAAGTCAGGCGATGGCGCGCCAGATAGAGTTTCTGGACGAAATGGCGCCGTTCAAGCGGAAAATATAACGCCTCTTACTGCGCATTGTCATCCCCGACTTGATCGGGGATCCATGGGCTAAGTGCACGGTCATGGATTCCCGCTTTCGCGGGAATGACAATGAAATTTAAGCGGTACAGAAATCGGAATCTCGCGCTTGCAATCACCTCTTTAATCGCGCAATTAAATAGGCGAGAGAGGAATCAGCCATGAGCAAACCAAGTCCCCAAGAATTAGCGGATTTCGAAAAGCAGTGCGATGCGTGGTTCGCCGAAAACACGGTGCGCGACCCGGGCTTTATGTTGCCGCTGACCTTCATGGAAGTTTCCACCGACCAGCAGTTCGATTTCCTGCGTGACTGGCAGCGCAAGGTTTATGAGGCGGGCTATTTCGGAATGTCCTGGCCCACCGAATATGGCGGCTATGGCATGCACCCCGAATATCAACGGATCGCCACACGCGTCATGAAAAGCCATGACGCGCCGATCATGCTGAACGCGATTGCGAACGGTTGGACGGGTCCATTGCTGCTCGACATCGGCCGGGAAGAGGACAAGCGCCGCTTCATTAAGCCGATGCTCTCGGCAGAAGAAATCTGGTGCCAGGGCTTTTCGGAGCCAGAACATGGTTCGGACCTTGGCAGTGCCCAGACCAAGGCTGTGCGCGATGGTGATGAATATGTCATCAACGGTTCGAAGATCTGGACATCATTGGGCGACCGCGCCGATTATATGATCCTGCTCGCGCGCACATCGAATGATGGGCCAAGCAAATATGCAGGGCTATCGTTCTTCCTCGCGCCGATGAAGATTCCCGGCGTCGAAACGCGGCGCTTGAAGAAATTGACGGGCGAATATGGCTTTACCCAATGCTTCTTCACCGACGCCCGCATTCCTGCGTCAGGCCTCGTCGGCGAAGAAGGGCAGGGTTGGATGGTCGCGATGAAGACGCTTGAGTATGAACGCGGCGCGAAGGTCAATCCGGTCGGCGGTTATTTCGTCAAGGAAATGGACGTCATGGGCGTCATCGATATGGCGCGTTCGGCCAAGCGCGGCGGCAAGCCTGTGCTCGACGATCCCGTCATGCGCGACAGGCTGGTCGATTACATGATCGAAATTCAGGCCCTGAACCTCAACAACCAACGCCGCCGAATGGCACCGCTGACCAGTGACCGTCCGATGGGCCTTGCGCTTATGAACAAGCTGGCGCGTACCGAGCTGGTCCGCGAGCTCACTGAATTCTCGCTCCAGTTTCAAGGAACGCGCGCGGGCTATTATGTCGGTGACGAAAATGCGGTCGATGACGGCTATTGGCACCGTTCTTACCTGAACAGCTTTTCCGCCACCATCGGCGGGGGCACTAGCCAGATCCAAAAAAATATCATCGGCGAACATGTGCTTGGTTTGCCCAAGGGGCGTTAGGCACGTCGAAACACCATATCCGTTGCTGAAGTGAGAGGAATGCAATGTCTGAAGTCCTAACCCAAGCGCAGGACGGCGTCCTGATCATCACCATCAACCGGCCTGAGGCGAAGAACGCCGTCAACCAAGCGGTCGCGCAAGGCGTCGCTGCGGCCATGGAGCAGCTTGACAATGATAAGAGCCTGAACGCGGGTATCATCACGGGCGCTGGCGGTACATTCTGCTCTGGCATGGACCTGAAGGCCTTTCTGCGCGGCGAGTTGCCCAGCATTAAGGGCAAGGGTTTTGCGGGGTTCATTGAATCCCCACCTGCAAAGCCATTGATTGGCGCGGTTGAGGGCTATGCACTGGCCGGTGGTATGGAAATCGCCATCGCATGTGATTTGTTGGTGGCGAATGACAAGGCGCAGTTCGGCATACCTGAGGTCAAGCGTAGCCTTGTTGCAGCAGCAGGTGGCTTGCTCACTTTGCCATCGATTATCGGCAAGCGCATGGCGATGGAGCTTGCGCTGACGGGTGATTTTATCTCGGCGCAGCGGGCGTATGAGGTGGGCTTTGTCAATCGCATCACCGACGGGGCCGCGATTGATGCCGCGCTTGAGCTTGCGGCCAAGGTCGCAGCGAACGGCCCGCTCGCGTTGATTGCGACCAAGCGTGTGATCAATGAACGTCCGGATTGGAACTCGACGGAGATGTGGAAGAAGCAGAATGAAATCTGCGGCCCCGTCTTCACCTCGAAGGACTCGCGTGAGGGCGCGCTCGCCTTTGCCGAAAAACGCAAACCTAACTGGCAAGGCGAATAATATGGGCCACCCCGCCGTTCACGCACAGGCTTTCCCCGATAAACCTGCTGTCATCATGGCGGGATCGGGTGAGACGATAACGTACAAACAGCTTGATGAACGTTCCAACCAGTGCGCGCATCTGTTCCGTAGTCTGGGGCTTCAGCATGGCGACACGGTCGCGTTCTGTTTGGAAAACCGCGCGGAGTTTTTTGATCTTGTCTGGGGTGCGCAACGCGCGGGGCTGATTTATGTCGCGATAAGTTGCCGTCTGACGGCTTCGGAAATCGATTATATCTTGAACGATAGTGGTTCAAAGGCGCTGTTTGCGTCACCCTATTTGGGTGCGACGCTGGATCAGCTGCAAAGTCCTGTGAAGCGGTTCATTCTCGGCGGGGAACATGCCGGCTGGGAAAATTACGCCGCCGCAGTTGCGAAACTACCGACTTCGCCCATCGCCGATGAACGTGCTGGCACCGACATGTTGTACAGTTCAGGGACGACTGGTCAGCCCAAGGGCGTACGTTTCCCCTTGCCCGATGATCCGGACATTGCGGGACCAAATGCACTGTCCGGCCTTGCCGCGATGGCGTTCAAATTTTCGGGCGACAGCATCTATTTGTCGCCAGCGCCGCTATATCATGCGGCTCCGCTGCGTTGGTGCGCGGCGGTCCACCGGCTGGGTGGCACCGTGGTTGTCATGGAGAAATTCGACCCTGAAGCGGCGCTCGCGGCCATTCAGAAATACAAGATCAGCGCCAGCCAATGGGTGCCAACGCATTTTGCGCGCATGTTGAAGCTGCCCGAAGAGGTCCGCAACGCATATGATGTGTCGAGCCTTGATTCGGCGGTTCACGCTGCCGCGCCGTGCCCCGTTCCCATAAAGGAAGCGATGATAAATTGGTGGGGGCCCGTCATCCGCGAATATTATGCCGGGACGGAAGGCCAGGGGATTACCTTTATCTCCAGCGAAGAATGGTTGACGCACAAGGGCTCGGTTGGACGGCCATTGAACGCCATCATGCATATATGCGACGAAGATGGGGATGATGTTCCCGTGGGCGAGGAAGGCACCGTATTCTTCGAAAGCGCTGCATCCTTCAGCTATCATAATGATCCCGAAAAAACCAAAGGCGCGACCAACAAACATGGTTGGACAACGCTTGGCGACGTCGGCCGGCTGGATGAAGAGGGCTATCTCTACCTCACAGACCGCAAAAGCTTCATGATCATTTCGGGCGGGGTGAATATCTACCCGCAGGAGATTGAAAACCATCTGGTGACCCACCCGCGTGTCCGCGACGTTGCAGTCATCGGTGGCCCGCATGACGAAATGGGTGAAGAGGTTATCGCCGTGGTCCAGCCGCTCGATATGGCGGACGCCGGTGATGACTTGCGTGACGAGCTGACCGCTTATGCGCGTGAAAAGCTGTCGGGTGTCAAAATTCCGCGCCGTATCGATTTCCGCGAGGAGCTGCCCCGCCACGATACCGGCAAATTATACAAACGCCTGCTGCGCGATGAATATTGGGCAAAGCAAAAAGCATGACCGCCATTCCCAAGATTGCACCCGAGCTTGCGGCGCATATCGTCGATCCGGTTGTATATGGGAATTGGCGTGCGTTGCTGGATACGTTCGCCACACTTCGCCGGGAATCCCCCATCGCTGTTGCTGAAATACCGGGCTATCGACCGTTTTGGGTCATCACCCGTCATGCAGACATATTGAAAATCAGCAAGGACAATGCGACCTTTCTGAATAACCCCGCGACAGTCGTCGTTGCGCCATTGATGGCCGAAATGTTTGTGGCGCATTTGATGAAGGGCAGCCCGCATCTGGTGAAGTCGCTGGTGCAAATGGATGCGCCCGAGCATCCCAAATACCGGCGGCTGACGCAGGATTGGTTCATGCCGGCAAATCTCAAGACGATAGAAAGCAATATTCGGGCGATCGCGAAATCCGCCATCGACAAGATGCTGTCTATGGACGGAACATGTGATTTTGCGCGCGACGTGGCGGCGATGTATCCCTTGCATGTCGTGATGGAATTGCTTGGCGTTCCAGAAAGCGACGAGCCGTTGATGCTGAAGCTGACGCAGGAACTGTTCGGCGGGCAGGACCCGGATTTGAACCGGATGCGCGCGGCCAATATCTCGCCGCAAGAAGCGACCGAGCTTATGGCGCAGACGGTCGCTGATTTTAACGCCTATTTTGAAGCATTGGCACAGGACCGCCGCGCTAATCCGCGCAACGATCTGGCAACGATTATCGCCACCGGAACCATCGATGGCATGCCTATCCCTGACTATGAAAGCGCGGGCTATTACACGATCGTTGCGACGGCAGGGCATGACACGACCTCGGCATCGACGGCTGGCGCGATGTGGGCCTTGGCGCAAGACCCGGCGCAGTTTGCGAAAGTGAAGGCAGATCGTTCCTTACTTCCCGGTCTGATTGAAGAAGCAATACGGTGGACGACACCGGTCCAGCACTTCATGCGCACGGTCGGCGCGGACACAGAAGTCAGCGGTGTACCGATGAAAGCAGGCGATTGGTTGATGCTGTGCTATGTCTCGGGCAATTATGACGAGTCCGTGTTTCCTGACCCGGAACGGTTTGATGCGGCGCGCAGTCCCAACCGGCACATTTCCTTTGGATCCGGCGCGCATCAATGTCTGGGCTTGCATCTGGCGCGACTAGAGATGAAGATATTATTCGAGGAACTGCTTGACCGTGTAGATTCGGTTGAACTGGCTGGCGAACCCAAACGATCGCAATCGACGTTTGTGGGCGGCCCTAAAACTTTACCGCTGCGATTTGTGGCAGCTTGAACGAAAGAGGATACTCTAATGACCACGCAATATAAAAATCTGATCAACGGCGAGCTGGTGGATAACGGCAAATGGATTGATGTCGTCAACCCCGCGACCGAGCAGGTCATTGGCCAAGTGCCCGATTGCGGTGAGGCAGATTTGGACAAGGCCGTTGCTGCCGCACGCGCCGCATTCCAGACTTGGAAGAAAACCAGCGTTGAAGAACGCCGCGCTTTGTTTGCCAAAATGGCCGATGTCATCAAAGCGAACAGCGATGAGCTGATGCGCTTGCTGACGTCTGAACAGGGCAAGCCGCATATGCAGGCGGGCAGCGAGATTGCCGGTTGCGTTGGCATGACGCGCGCATTGCCGATGTTGAACCTTGAAGAAAAAATTACAGAAGACAGCGACAAGCGCCTTAGCCGCACGCGCCGCGTTCCTGTTGGCGTGGTTGGTGGCATTGTGCCATGGAATTTCCCGGTATTGATGGCGATCCAGAAAATTATCCCGGCCCTTTTGTCGGGCTGCACGATGGTGCTGAAGCCTTCACCATTCACGCCGCTGGCGACTTTGCGCCTTGCTGAACTGGTGGCGGGCGTATTCCCACCTGGCGTTTTGAACATCATCACCGGTGGCGACGCGTTGGGCCCATTGCTGACCTCGCATCCTGATATCGATAAGATTACCTTCACGGGTTCGACTGCCACGGGCAAGCGCGTGATGGAATCGGCGTCGAAGGACCTCAAACGCATCACGCTTGAACTGGGCGGCAATGACGCGGCGATTGTTTTGCCCGATGCCGACGTTGGCAAGGTGGCTGAAAAGCTGTTTTGGGCAAGCTTCTACAATGCGGGCCAAGTTTGCATCGCGGCCAAGCGTATCTACATTCACGAAGATATTTACGACGAATTGTCGGGCGCGATTGCGGCTTATGCCAAAGCGGTCAAGGTTGGCGATGGCGCCGAACAGGGCACGGCCATTGGTCCCATTCAGAACAAGCCGCAGTATAAGCGCGTGCTTGAACTGATTCAGGACGCCAAGGACAAGGGCTATAAGTTCCTTGCCGGTGGCGACCACGATCCATCAATCCCCGGCTATTTCGTGCCTGTAACGGTTCTCGACAACCCGCCCGAAGACGCGCGGATTGTTGCCGAAGAACAGTTCGGCCCTGTGATGCCATTGATGAAGTTTTCGACCATCAACGAAGTCATCAGCCGCGCCAATGCGTCTGATTACGGTCTTGCCGGTTCGATCTGGACCAGCAATCCAGAGGCAGCGGTCGAAGTGGCTGAGCAACTGGAAACCGGAACGGTGTGGATCAACGAATCCATGCACCTTGCCCCCAATGCACCCTTTGCCGGACATAAACAGTCCGGCTTTGGCGCTGAATTGGGTGAAGAAGGTTTGCTCGAGTTTACCTATCCGCAAGTGATCACGATCGCCCGCGAAGCGGCTTAAAGTCTATATTCCACGCGTCGTCATGCTGAACTTGTTTCAGCATCTTACTTTGGAACGCACGAAGTAAGACCCTGAAACAAGTTCAGGGTGACGACATGCTTTGGTTCGTATTCCGGGCCGGCGTTCATCCCGTTAATCTCTGACTTGACTCTCCCCTTCCAAAGTTTAATCGTCTGATTAAATTTGAAACAACAGGAGAGAGAAAATGGCAGACGCTTATATTGTGGATGCGGTTCGTACCGCTGGTGGCCGCCGCGGTGGTAAGCTTGCGGGCGTTCACCCCGTCGATTTGGGCGCTGCCGTGCTCGATTCCATTGCCGACCGTAACGATTTTGATCCTGCGGCGATTGAAGACGTCATCATGGGCTGCGTCATGCAAGGTGGCGAACAAGCTGGCGATGTCGGCCGCAATATCGTTCTGGCGTCACGCCTGCCCAATTCGATCCCATCGGTCAGCATCGACCGCCAGTGCGGATCATCGCAGCAATCGATGATGTTCGCGGCGCAAGGCGTTATGTCGGGCACACAAGACATTGTGTTGGCGGCCGGTATCGAAAGCATGACGCGCGTCCCCATGGGATCGACGTCGATGTTGTTCAAGAAAGAAGGCATGGGCACGTATAAGAGCCCACGGCTGGAAGAAGCCTATCCCGGTATCATGTTCAGCCAGTTCATGGGCGCAGAGATGCTCGTGAAGAAATATGGTTTTAGCCGCGAAGACCTTGACCAGTTCGCTTTGGAATCGCACCAAAAAGCTATCGCCGCCACGCAGGGTGGCGCCTTTGCCAATGAAATCGTCGGTATCGAAGTGGATACGCCAGAGGGCAAGATTGTCCACAATAGCGACGAAGGCATCCGTTATGATGCAACCTTTGAAAGCCTGTCCGGCGTCAAGTTGCTTCAAGAAGGCGGCTCTATCACGGCTGCCAATGCCAGCCAGATTTGCGACGGTGCTTCGGCAGTTTTGATCGTGTCGGAAAAGGCGCTGAAAGAACATGGCCTCACCCCCCGCGCGCGCATCGTCAATTTGACCGTAACCGCTGGCGACCCCGTCATCATGTTGGAAGAGCCTTTGTTCGCGACCGACCGTGCGTTCCAACGTTCGGGCATGAAAATGTCGGACATTGACCTGTATGAAGTGAACGAAGCGTTCGCGCCTGTGCCACTGGCCTGGTTGAAGCATACGGGCGGTGACCGTTCGAAAATCAACGTTCATGGTGGCGCGATCGCATTGGGCCATCCGCTCGGCGCATCGGGCACGAAGCTGATGGCGACATTGCTGAATGCGCTTGAAGCACGTGGCGGCAAATATGGTTTGCAGACGATGTGTGAAGGCGGCGGTCAGGCCAACGTCACGATCATCGAGCGGGTATAACGATTAGTCATCCATCACCGTCACCCTGAACTCGTTTCAGGGTCTTAATTTCCACCGTCAAAAAGTAAGATGCTGAAACAAGTTCAGCATGACGGTTAAAACGATCAGGAGTATTTATGAAACTGGATTCAACAGTCGCAGCAGTCGTCACCGGCGGCGCATCTGGCCTTGGTGAGGCAACCGCCCGCGCGCTGGCCGCAAAGGGTGTGAAGGTTGCCATTTTTGATTTGCAGGCCGACAAGGGCGAGGCACTTGCCGCCGAAATCGGCGGTGTGTTCTGCAACGTGAACGTCACCAGCGATGAAAGCGTCGATGCCGGTTTCGCCAAGGCGCGTGCTGCGCATGGCCAGGAGCGCATTTTGGTCAACTGTGCCGGCACAGGTAACGCGGCAAAGACCGCAAGCCGTTCGAAGGAAGACGGTTCGATCAAGCATTTCCCGCTCGATGCCTTTGACCGCATCATCCAGATCAACCTGGTCGGCACGTTCCGCTGCATCGCCAAGTCGGCGGCTGGCATGTTGACGCTTGAGCCAATGGAAGATGGCGAACGCGGCGCGATGGTCAACACCGCCTCGGTTGCTGCTGAAGACGGCCAGATGGGCCAGGCAGCTTATTCCGCATCAAAGGGCGGCGTTGTCGGCATGACCTTGCCAATCGCACGCGACCTGATGAGCGAAGGCATTCGCATCAACACGATTCTCCCGGGCATCTTTAACACGCCATTGATGAACGGCGCGCCTCAGGCGGTGAAGGATGCGCTTGCTGCGTCCGTGCCATTCCCGAAACGCCTTGGCCATCCAAAAGAATTTGCGCAGGTCGCCATGACCATGATCGAATGCGGATATTTCAACGGCGAAGACGTCCGCATCGACGGCGCTATCCGTATGGCACCGCGTTGATTGCATGACCGCGTTCACCCAAATCCTTTATGATGTCGCAGACGGCATCGCGACCATCACGATGCATCGTCCGGAAAAGATGAATGCGTTTACAAATGTGATGATGCGCGAAATGTGTGCGGCATTTGATTTGGTGGACGCGGATGATGCGGTGCGCGCCGTCATTGTAACGGGTTCGGGTAACCGTGCATTTTGTGCAGGGGCCGATCTGACACCCGAGGGTGGCGGCGACGTGTTCGCGAGCCGGTCCGAAGTCGAAACGCTTTCTGACGAACGCGTGCGCGATTCCGGTGGCCGGTTAACGCTGCGGATTTTCCAATGCAAAAAACCTGTCATTGGCGCCATCAACGGCGCTGCGGTGGGTATTGGCGCGACCATGCAACTGCCCATGGATTTCCGCTTGGCCAGTGACACCGCACGTTTTGGCTTTGTTTTTGCACGGCGCGGGATTGTGCCGGAGGCTGCCTCAAGCTGGTTCTTACCGCGGCTGGTGGGCATGCAACAGGCGCTGGAATGGTGCATGACGGGCCGTGTGTTCAATGCCGATGAAGCACTTCAAGGTGGGCTGGTGCGGTCCATTCATGCGCCCGCAGACTTGATGGACGCAGCGCGGGCATTGGCACGCGAAATCGCCGACAACACCGCGCCCGTGTCGATTGCACTCACACGGGCGATGTTGTGGCGGTTGTCCGCTGCGGAACATCCCATGGCAGCGCATCAGATTGACAGCCGTGCGATTTACCGCCGGTCACGCTCCGGCGACGCAAAGGAAGGCATATCCAGCTTCCTTGAAAAGCGCCCGCCCGTTTATCCCGATAAAGTTTCCGCAGATATGCCTGACTTCTTCCCATGGTGGGACGAACCTGCTTATAAGTAACCCTGCGTAAACGGGGGGAGTAGACGCCAATGGCCACGACAGGACCAAGGCTGGTGAGTGAAGCGGGCGATAATGCAAAGGCGCGCGACCAGCTTATTGAAGCGGCGAGCCAGATCATGCGTGAGGGCGATACCATCGACCTTTCGCTATCGGAACTGTCGCTTCGTGCAGGCCTGAACAGTGCATTGGTCAAATATTATTTCGGCAACAAAAACGGATTGATGCTGGCGCTGCTTGATCGCGACATGGGCAATATCGTTCTCAGTCTTGGCGCGTTGCTGGCAAAAGACATCCCGCCGGAAGACAAACTGCGCATCCACATCGGTGCCGTCATCGACACTTATTACGCGTTCCCTTATCTCAATCGCCTGTTGATGCGCATGGTGCGTGATAGCGCGCCGGTTGAAGCGGCCCGTATCGCGGACCTGTATCTGAAGCCTATTTCAAAGGTGTATGACGCGCTGATCGCCGAAGGCGTAAAGGCGGGCAAATTCCGCAAGCTTGATCCGCAGTTTTTCTACTTCACCGTGACGGGCGCGGCCGACCGATTTTATTCATCACGCTTGGTGTTGCGCCATTGTTATAATCAGGACGATTTTAACGAAAATATGCGCGACGCCTATCGCGAGCACAGCATCGATCTGATCATGCGCGGGCTGCTGGTTTAGGAATAGACCAACCTCGCGCCTCACATCCCCAACGCGGCCCTAATTTCATCACCATCGGCATCCAGCATCGGCGGGTGCGCATAGTTTGACGCTGGCGTTCCGGCATAATGCACGGGGTGCTTCATCGATCGATATGTGCCGATGTCGGGCGACTCCAGCTCTTCGAAAAAGCCGACGTCGGCCAGATGCGGATCGGTGAGGACATCCGCCATGCGGTTATATTTCATCGCGGGAATGTCATGTTCGGCCAACAGGTCAAGCCATTCGGCGGTGGTGCGCAGCGCGCTGACTTCTTCGATCAGCGCGTATAATTCGCCCGTGTGTTTTGTGCGCTCTTGATAGGTCGCGAAACGCGGGTCGTCGAACACGTTGGGCCTGCCGCCCAGTTCAAAAAACTTCGCCCATTGCCGGTCATTATAAGGGACGATCGCGATGAAGCTGTCCTTGGTCGGATACGGTCGCCGACGCGGGTTCACCGAACGCGTATAGCCCATGCGGCCATTGCCGGGGATGAAGGTTTCGCCCCACAAATTTTCGACCATGTTGAACCAGGTGAAGCATTCGAACATGGGCACTTGAACAAATTGTCCGCCTTGCCCGCCTGCACGCGCAAGCAATGCCGCCATGGTTGCGTTTGCGGCGAACAGGCCGCTGACTTTATCCGCGACAAGGCTCGGCGAATAGGTTGGGCGACCACCATCGCGCTGCTCGCTTAAGGCAGCAAAGCCGGAAGCCGCTTGAATCAGGTCGTCATAAGCCTGACGCTCGCCATAGGCACCACCCGCGCCAAATCCGGCGCAGTGGACATAGACGATATTGGGGTTGATCGCCTTGACCGCCTCATACCCGAAACCCAGCCGTTCGACCCCTGCCATGCGGACATTGTGGATGAAGACATCTGCCTCCTCCAACAATGCTTCGAGAACGGCTTTATCTTCTGGTTTTTTGATGTTGAGGTTGATGGCTTTTTTGTTGCGGTTGAGCGCCGTGAAGATCGGTCCATGCTGCTTGCTGGGCGAATCACCGCCATGGCGCATCAGGTCGCCCGGTGTGTTGCCCTCGCTATTTTCGATTTTAATGACCTCCGCGCCAAGGTCTGCCAATTGCACGGTGGCATAAGGTCCAAGGACAACCGTGGCCATGTCGACAACCTTAATCCCCTTCAACGGACCGGTTGGTTCTTTGTCCCACGTCAATTTCGGCCATTTCGCCATGTGCGCTCTCCTTATCTCTTGCATAGCTTGCTAGCATATTTAAGCGTGCAGTTAAGAGATAATCGGGAGTGAATGATGAGCAATTTTGATGCAAGCGCGCCGGTCATTATTGGCGTGGGCGAAGCCAGCCGAAAGACAGTTTCCGGCGAATGGCCAAGCCCGCGCGAATTGGCTGGCGCCGCTATCAAGGTTGCACTGGCCGATACGGGCCAGGCCTCATCGGTTGCAGCGGCGATTGACACCATTGCCGCCATCCGCACATTCGAGGACAGCGGCGTCAGCCTGGGCACCGGGTCGCCTGACAATGCGCCCGAAGCTTTTGGAGCGGCCGGCGGCATCAGCGCGCCGCGGTTAATTTACGCGGATGTCGGCGGTCAAAGCCCGCAGGCGATGTTGAACGAACTGGCGGGCGATATCCGCCGCGGGACCTGTGAGCTTGCCGTACTCGTGGCCGCAGAAGCGACCGGGACCGCAAAGCGCGCGCGTAAGGCGGGTGTAACTTTGGACTGGCGTTTGCCTTCGGACACCCCGTTCGACAACCGCCTTTCCAGCTTCCCGATTTTGAGCCGAACGGAAATCCGCCATGGCATCATTTCTATGCCGCTGGCGTACAGCCTGATTGAAAATGCGCGGCGGATGGAGCTGGGATTAAACGCCGATGCTTATGCGCAGGAATTGGCGGCCTTGTGGTCGGCATTCTCAGCAAAAGCGGAAGGGCGGACCCACGCGCAATTCCCCGGCTATCGATCGTCCGAAGCGATGCTGAGTGATGACAATGCCAATTACCCGCTGACGGATATTTACCGTCGCTGGCATGTGGCACAGGATGCGGTCGATCTGGGCGGTGCGATTATCCTAACCAGCGCAGGTAAGGCACGCGATCTGGGTGTACCGCAAGACAAATGGGTTTGGCTTGCCGGCGCGGCAGAAGCTTCTGAACCGCCATTGGCAGAGCGCGGGGTCATTCACCGGTCGGCGGCGCTTGATTTTGCTATTCCGGCGGCACTTGCGCATGCCGGAATTCAGGCCAGTGACCTTGGCCCTGTCGACATTTACAGCTGCTTTCCCTGCGCCGTATTTGCGGCCGTTGACACCATGAACGACGCCGCGCGTGCGCTTGGCGATTATACGTTGACCGGCGGCCTCAGCTTTTTCGGTGGGCCAGGCAATGGCTATAGCATGTATAATATCGCAGCGATGGTCGACGCCCTGCGCCAAGATGGATCAAAGCCCGCTTTGGTCACTGCAAATGGCGGCGTGATGTCAAAACAGGCCGTCGGCATTTACACCGCATCGCAGCCCGCCATTGCTTGGTCGGGTGCGGCGGCGAAGGGCTATTTGGCGAAACAGATCGCGCTTGATGACGCCCCGCAAGGCAAAGGCCGTATACTCAGCTTTGTCCGGTCCGCGGGTAAAGACGGTTTCGGTCCGGCCACGCTCATTCTCGAAATGGAAAATGGCGCCCGTGCGATGGCGGTGCTGGACAGCACGCCCGATGGCGACCTTGGCCATAGGATCGTTGACGTCACGTCGGGCGAAAAACGCCACATGGCGGCGATTTTATGATAATCTGCCGTTCATCGCGCAGCGGCTATCATGCAGCTATGTGAATTCAGGAGATAGACCGATGCAGATCCTCAAACTGGCTGGCCTTGTTTTGCCTTTGGCGGTTGTTGCGGCATGCGGCCAAGTGGACCGAACGCCTGCGCCACTGACCGAGAAACAGTCTGCTGTTTTGATGAAGGAAATTGGCGGTAAGGTCGCGGGGAAACCGTTAACCTGCATCAGTGATTTCAATGCCGACAATATGATCCGCGTCAGCGACAATATCGTGCTCTACCGTGTGTCAGGCCGCCTTGTGTACAAGAACAATTTGCGGTCACCTTGTCCGGGTCTTGCCCGCGACAGTGATATTGTCGTGTCCGAACAATTTGGCAGCCAGAAATGCCGCGGTGATATTCTCCGCTTGGTGGACCGGACCAGCGGCATGACCGGCGGCATCTGTAGCCTTGGCGATTTCGTGCCCTATCGCGCCGAGAAGACTGCGGGTTAATCGCGCAGGAAAATTGCTTCGATCGGGAGCGCGAACAGGTCAGCGATACGGAACGCCAGTGGCAATGACGGGTCGTATTTGCCCGTTTCAATGGCGTTCACAGACTGACGCGAAACGCCAAGAGCATCGGCCAAATCTTGTTGGTTCCAATCACGTTCGGCGCGCAGGACTTTCAGGCGGTTTTTCATGCTTTCCAGCGCGCAAAAGGACCCGCTACCCCAAGCATGGCAAACCAAATCGCGCCCATCCATTCTGGACCGCTTGCCACAACATCGTAGACGGCAAGAAATTGCCACACGGTTACGGTTACAAGCGTGAATGCCGTTGCCAGCAGCGTCTGCTTGGCAAATAGAAGCCGTTGATATTCATCGTCGATCTCGACCAGCAACCGAAATATTGCCCAGAATACCCCGATTATGGGGAGTGCGGAGATGAGCGCCAGCCCAATAAGCGTGGCTTGGGAATGTTCGGTGCCACCGCGTGCGAAGGCGAGGCTGCTGGTCAGGATCAGCATATAAGATGCCATAAACAGCAGCACCCTGATGGTATATCGCTGCATGTAGGGCGCAAGCTTGTTCCAAGAGGTCATGTCAAGTTCCCTTTTTAATAAGACAAGCTAACTTTACTTTTTATAGCATGCCATGTCAAGGACCCTTTCCATTTAATCACGGTCGCAGCCCAATGGGTACGCAAAGACTGCCAATTCTGCAGGGTTGCGACTTCGCGTTTGGACTGGCAAAGGGACGGTTCGAAACCGAAGCTGAAAGCAAGTAAATCCATGTCCGAGATGATCCGCATTACCCTTCCCGATGGCACTGCCCGTGAAGTCGCGCGCGGCACTACCCCGGCGGATATTGCCGCCGCCATTGGCCCCGGCCTTGCGAAGGCTGCGATCGCCGCGCGGGTGGATGGCGAATTGCGCGATATCACGCGCCCGCTGGAGGCCGATGCGCAGCTCGCACTGGTGACCAGCCGTGATGAGGCGGACGCGCTTGAACTTGCCCGCCATGACTTTGCGCACATCCTTGCCGAAGCGGCGCAGGGCTTGTTTCCCGGAACGC
>DBOA01000183.1 GCA_002299195.1 Sphingomonadales bacterium UBA658 | reverse complement strand
GCTTGTTCAGCAAGCTTGATGATTGCCTTGACGACTTCCTTACATGCGTCATGCGCAAACAGGACGGCGCCAAGCATGATTTCTTCCGAAAGCTCATTGGCTTCGGATTCAACCATCATCACCGCGTCATATGTCGCTGCAACAACGAGGTCTAGGTCACCTTCGGCAACCTGCTCATCTGTTGGGTTCAGGATATATTCGCCATTCAGGTAACCAACGCGTGCTGCGCCGATTGGGCCCATGAAAGGAACGCCCGAAATGGTCATCGCAGCTGAAGCTGCAACAATTGCCAAAATGTCCGGCTCATTCTCGCCATCATAGCTAAGAACTTGCGCGATTGCGTTGATTTCGTTGTAGAAACCTTCTGGGAACAAAGGACGCAATGGACGGTCGATCAAACGGGAAACCAAAGTTTCCTTTTCAGTCGCGCCGCGTTCCCGCTTAAAGAAGCCACCTGGGATACGGCCAGCTGCCGAATATTTTTCTTGATAGTGAACGGTCAATGGGAAGAAATCCTGACCATCCTTTACCGACTTCGCCGCGGTAACCGCGCAAAGTACAACAGTTTCGCCCAAAGACGCCATAACAGCGCCGTCAGCTTGACGGGCAACCTTACCCGTTTCGAGTGTCAGGGTTTGTCCGCCCCACTCGATTGATACAGTTTTCGTATTAAACATAGATTTTCCTTTGACCCGCATGCCCTATGCGATGCGGGGCCTCAATTGAGCGGATGATCCGATCCGCAAACGGCCGGGGCATTTCAAAGCCCCCATGGCAGTCCAGCCTCATTGCCGGACCCCCCATGCAAAAAGCGGCCCCGATTGAGGCCGCTTTTAAATTTACTTACGAAGGCCGAGCTTCGCGATGAGCGCCGCGTAACGGTCGCCATCGATTTTTTTCAGGTAATCCAAAAGCGAACGACGCTTGTTGACCATCTGAAGAAGACCACGACGCGAATGATTGTCCTTGTGGTGGTCTTTAAAGTGGCTGGTCAGCGTATTGATACGGTCAGTCAGGATTGCAACCTGCACTTCTGGTGATCCGGTATCATTTGGCTCGCGTGCGTGCTCTTTGATGACCTGTGCTTTACGTTCTGCAGTAATTGACATATTTTTCCTTCGAACATCATAGAGTTAGGTTAAAGCCACGGACGGTTTTTAAAGCACCGTCGATGTTCTCCACCAGTGCAATAGGCCGCAAATCTGTGTCCCTCGCCCAATGTAGCCCATCTTTCATGGCAATCCCGGTCAAGACGCGACCCTGTTGGATCGCCCTTGCCTGTTCCGGGGAGAGATCAAGAGCCGGGATGTCGACCAGCCCTGCCTCTATCGGCAAGATAATGTCTTCTTGGGCTGCGCCTTGGCCGAATGCATTCAGTTTGTCCAGCGAAATCGCGCCATTCAGGGCGAACGGCCCCGCACGCACGCGGCGCAGCATAGAGACATGGCCGACCGTACCCAAAGCATAGGCAATATCGCGCGCCAAGCTGCGGATGTACGTACCTTTAGAAACGTCGGCAGTCAGTGTGATTGAGCTCAAAAGCGCGTCACCCTGAACTTGTTTCAGGGTCTTACTTTCATCACGGTCAAAGTAAGATGCTGAAACAAGTTCAGCATGACAAATGGCGAGCTGATAGACCGTCACGCCCCGCGACTTCATCTCGACCACTTCCCCTGCCCGCGCCAGATCATAAGCGCGCTTGCCATCAATTTTGATCGCGGAATAAGCAGGCGGAATCTGTTCAATCGGCCCCGTGAACTGCGCCAGTGCTTGCTGCACCTGATCCAGCGTGGGCCGCACGTCCGAAGTTGCAACAACCTCGCCTTCGGCATCTAGGCCGCTGGTCTCTGTTCCAAAACAGATCGTAAAGTCATATGTCTTGGACGCGTCGAGCATCCGGCCACATAATTTGGTCGCCTCACCCAAGGCGATAGGAAGAACACCGGTGGCGAGTGGATCAAGCGTACCGCCATGCCCAACCTTGACCTTGCCAAAGCCAGCAGAACGCAAGTTGCGCTTTACGGCTGCAACGGCCTGCGTTGAACCCAGACCAAGCGGTTTATCGAGGATGATCCAGCCATGCATGCCCGCCCTTTAGGGCGCGGTGTAGCATCAAGTCAATTTGAAGGCGCCGCAGCATCCTTACCTGCGGCCAAAGCTTGCTTGCGGAGCTTTAGGCGCTCTTTGCGCGGCAAAGGCTTATTGGCGGTCACAATGCTCGCCAATTGGCATTTGTCGCCAGCCACGATGATGGTGCTGAACTTGTCGAAAGTCGCCGAACCGCGCGTATCAAAACCAATCGCTTGCGCGAAATCAAGTTCCTGGCATCCGCCAAGCAAATCAGCATAATACCAGCGCCGTTGCCGGTCCTCCAGCCATATGCCGTCATTGCCATCGGCTTCGAAATTGCGGATCGTACCGTGATTGGGAAAATTTATCTTGGTTTCCACGCCGACTTCGGGCCAGACATAGGGGGTCGGCCTTTTGGAATGCAGAGGCGCCGCGATGGCGGCCGCGACCAACAATGAGAGCATGGTTTTTTTCATCATAGGCACGACGATATGCCTTTCTGGATGAACGGCAAATGAAAAGTCAGCCTAAGCCGCGCGCCTCGTTAAAATGCTTTCGGCACATTGCGACGTAACGATCATCGCCACCAATTTCGGTTTGTGCGCCATCGACAACGGCTTTGCCGGTTTCATCAACGCGCAAATTCATCGTCGCTTTGCGGCCGCAGTCACACACGCCTTTTAATTCAACCAGGCTGTCCGCAATGCCAAGCAATGCAGCCGATCCGGGGAAAAGTTCACCCTGAAAATCCGTGCGCAAGCCATAGCAAACGACCGGAATACCTGCCTTGTCGGCTAAGCTTGCAGCCTGCCAAACCTGTTCCTTGGTCAAAAACTGGGCTTCGTCGATCAGCACGCACGCGAGCGGCGTCTCTGCGTGCTTGGCAAGGACTGCGCTTTCGATATCCGTGTCGCTTTCAAAGCGGCTTGCATCGCCGGCGAGACCAATGCGCGAGCTGATAGCGCCGAAACCCGGGCGATCATCAATAGCGGCCGTCCACAGCATCACCTGCATGCCGCGCTCGCCATAATTGAACGCCGCCTGCAGCAATGTCGTCGATTTGCCAGCGTTCATCGACGCGTAGTAGAAGTATAGCTTGGCCATTATTCTTCGCCGTCGGTCAAATCTTGTTGCACCTTTGGCTGTGCCAATAAGCCTTCGATATGCGTGGCTTGGTCGAAGCTATCGTCGGCCAAAAATTTCAGCTTCGCCGCATATTTCATGCTCACCCGCGAGGCGACTTCCTTTTGGAAAAACGCCGTATTGGTGCGCAGTGCCTTCAGCACCTTTTCTTCATTTGCCCCCAACAGCGGCTTAATGAATGCCGTTGCATGGCGCAAATCCGGGGACATCCGCACTTCGGTCACGCTGACGCTGTGGCTGTTAAGAACATCGTCATGCACTTCGCCGCGCGCGAGCAGTTCCGACAATATATGCCGGAATTGTTCGCCTACGCGCAGCAACCGCACGGAACGGCCCTCGGTACCAGTGTCGTTATGCTTGGCCATACAGCTCCCCTTTCAGGTTCGAGCTAAGCTCACAACGTCCGTTCACGTTCCTCGACTTCAAAGACCTCGAGCATATCGCCCGCCTTGACGTCGTTGGTATCCGCCAACACGACACCACATTCGAGACCAGCACGCACTTCGTCGATATTGTCCTTGAACCGGCGGAGCGAGGCAATCGTGGTTTTCGACACGATAACGTCTTCGCGGGTAAGACGTGCATGAAGGCCCTTTTTGATGATGCCTTCGGTGACCAGCAAACCAGCGGCCTTGTCGCGCTTGCCAGACTTGAACACGTCCTTGACCTCTGCACGTCCAACGACGGTTTCGATGATTTCCGGACCAAGCTCGCCCGCCATTTCCTTGGCGATGTCTGCAGTCAGGTGATAAATGACATCGAAATATTTCAACCGGACCCGGTCACGCTTCGCAAGGGCAGCAGCCTTGCTGTTCGGACGCACGTTAAAGCCAATCAGCGGCGCATTGGACGCGGCAGCAAGGAGCATATCCGATTCCGTGATACCACCAACGCCAGCCAACAGAACGCGAACCTTGATCTCGTCTGTGGAAATATTGTTGAGCGCAGTGACAATTGCTTCGACTGAACCCTGCACATCGCCCTTGATGACGACGGGATATTCCTTCGCCCGCGTCGCGGACAAATTATCAAACAGGTTTTCAAGATTTGGCGTGACTTGCGCGGTGCGTACCTTCGTTGACTGTTCTTTACGGTACAGCGCAACTTCGCGGGCACGCGCTTCGTTTTCCACGACGGTCAACACGTCACCAGCAGACGGCACACCCGTCAGGCCGAGCACTTCGACCGGCGTTGCCGGGCCCGCTTCAGGCACCTGCTGACCCTTGTCATTAATCAGCGCACGGACCTTGCCGCTTTCTGCGCCAACAACAAAAATATCGCCACGCTTCAACGTGCCGCGCTTGACCAGCACGGTCGCAACGGCGCCGCGGCCCTTATCAAGCTGTGCCTCGACCACAACGGCTTCCGCCGCACGATCAGGATTGGACTTCAGCTCCATGACTTCGGCCTGAAGCGCCAACTTGTCGAGCAAATCGTCCAAGCCGGTTTTCTTGAGCGCGGAAACTTCCACGTCCTGGACATCGCCGCCCATCGCTTCGACAACGACTTCATGCTCCAACAAACGCTCACGCACTTTCTGTGGGTTTGCGCCTTCCTTGTCGATCTTGTTGATCGCAACGATCATCGGCACATTGGCTGCCTTGGCATGCTTAATGGCTTCGATCGTCTGCGGCATAAGGCCGTCGTCTGCTGCAACCACCAGAATGACGATATCGGTAACCGAAGCACCGCGTTGGCGCATTTGCGTGAACGCTTCATGGCCCGGGGTATCGAGGAAGGTGATGAGCGAGCCATCCTTTGTCTTCACCTGATATGCACCGATATGCTGCGTAATACCGCCAGCTTCACCCGATACGACATTTGCGCCGCGCAAGGCGTCGAGCAGAGATGTCTTACCATGGTCGACATGGCCCATGACCGTCACGACAGGCGGACGCGCCTTCAACGTTTCTGGGGCATCAACATCTTCGTCATGAACGATGTCAACGTCAGCGTCGGAAACGCGGGTGATGTTGTGGCCAAACTCTTCGACGAGCAATTCCGCCGTATCTTGGTCGATGGTCTCATTGATGGTGACGGGCATGCCCATTTTGAACAGGGCCTTGACGAGGTCACTGCCCTTTTCAGCCATACGGTTGGCCAGTTCCTGAACGGTAATTGTTTCAGGGACAACGACGTCACGGGTCTGCTTGACCTGTGCCTGACGGCTACCACCGCCATGCAAGCGCTTTTCTTTTTCACGCGCACGCTTCAGCGCAGCGAGTGAACGCGCACGGGCGCCATCATCGCCCTCAAGCGCACGGGTGACGGTGAGCTTGCCCGACTGGCGGCGATCATCCGCAGCACCGCGCGTTGGGCGATGCGGAGCTTTTTTAACTTCTTCACGCTCGCGCTCAGGGCGCTTGGGCGCTTCAACGGGTGTAAAGCGACGCGGCGCAGGTGCTGCGGCGTCCTGGCTGGCTTCTTCAGCAACAGGTTCAAATGTTTCAGGCTCGGCAGGTGCTGCGGCAGCTGACGGCGGAGGCGGTGGAGCGGCGGCTTCCTCACGATTGGCTTGCGCACGCTGGCGCTCTTCGTCGGCGCGCTGTGCGCGTTGCTCGGCTTCACGGCGGCTGCTTTCTTCCAGCATGGCCAAACGTGCTTCTTCGGCTTCGCGAAGCAGCTTTGCCTGACGCTCTTGACGGCTCAGCATGTCATTGCCCGTTGGACGCGGTGCTGGTGCAGCCGGGGCCGGCGCAGGTGCGGCCGCTACAGGCGCAGCGGGTGGTGGCGGAGGCGGAGGCGGCGCGGCTACTTCAGCCTCAGGCGCATAACCGGGCTTACCGACAAGCTTCTTGCGCTTAACCTCGACAACAACTTTGTTTGTGCGGCCATGGCTAAAGGTCTGTTTGACTTCACCAGACTCGAGCGAGCGGCTCAAAGTGAGCGGCTTGCGCGTTAATGTCGGTTTATTGTTGGTATCATCACTCATCGAAACAGAACCCGTCCTTACTCAGTCAATTGCGGGGACGTCAGAAATATGGCCCCGCACGTCCGCAACCAAAGCTGCGGAATCGAGGGGCGCATTACTGCATCCTTTGAAATTTAGCCAGCGCCCAAGATGATGCATCACCCTATCTGCCGCTTTTTGGTCAATCAATGCGACATGAACGGCATTTGACCGTCCAAGCGCTCCAGACAATGCGTCACGGTCGACAGGCAGCTTCAGGCCACCCTTTCCCGTCCCCTCAGCATCCTCACCAACGCGCCAAGCTTGGTCGCGCTTGCCACTGCCGTCGGCGCTGGCATCGGAAGCATGCAAAAGCAAACGGACCTGCCCGCTGCGTGATGCAGAATCGATCTTCTCGGCACCCAAGATAAGGTGCCCTGCACGCGCTTCCAACCCAAGCCGGTCGAGAAAAGCCTTTTCAAGCCCGCGATCAATGCGGCCGCTCAGGTCATCAATGATGTCAATCTTGTCGGTTTTGAAGGCACGGCGCAGTAATCCGGCAAGTTTGCCCTTTTCCTGCGCCTTTGTCAGTTCTGCCCCGGATACGCCAATCCACGCGCCACGGCCGGGGGCCTTGGCGAACAAATCAGGCGCGATACTGCCATCGGGGCCTAGGGCAAGCCGGATGAGCTGGGCACGAGTCCCATGCTCACCTGACAATATGCACTTCCTTATTGGGGAGTATCGGTTCTCATTGGGAGTCGTCCGCTGCAACCGCGTCCTCCTTTATGATATCCGAAGCTGGCGCGCTGTCTTCGTCGTCGAACCAGTGCGCGCGTGCGGCCATGATGATTTCATTGCCCTGTTCTTCGGACAATCCAAACACCGCCAAGACGCCAGCCTTATCTTCGGTACGGTTGCGGCGCATTTCGCGGTCGCTACGTTCGTTGCGGCGTGGCTCACGTGCCTTCTGGATCAGTTCGTCGGTCGCCAAGTCAGCGAGATCATCAAGTGTCTTGATTCCGGCCTTGCCCAGTACAACAAGCATCGCTTCTGTCAGAATGGGGAGTTCCGCAAGCGCGTCTTCAACACCCAATTCGCGGCGTTCGGTCCGGTTGGCTTCCTCACGGCGATCAAGCGCTTCTTGTGCGCGGCTCTGCAGCTCGTCAGCCAGACCTTCGTCAAAGCCTTCGATGGCAGCGATTTCAGATGGATCGACATAAGCAACTTCTTCAAGCTCGCTAAAGCCTTCAGCGACCAGAAGCTGCGCCAAGGTTTCGTCCACATCCAGCTCTTGCTGGAACATTTCCGAACGCTCGACAAATTCCTTCTGACGCTTTTCGTTCGATTCCGCTTCGGTCATGATGTCGATGCCGCGGCCGGTCAGCTGCGAGGCCAAACGGACGTTCTGGCCACGACGGCCAATGGCAAGGCTCAACTGATCGTCAGGAACGACAACTTCGATGCGGCCTTCTTCTTCGTCGATGACAACGCGGCTCACGGTCGCAGGCTGAAGTGCGTTGACGATGAACGTCGCTGTATCTTCCGACCATGGAATGATGTCGATTTTCTCGCCCTGCATTTCCTGAACGACGGCCTGAACGCGGCTGCCCTTCATACCGACGCATGCGCCGACGGGATCGATGCTGCTGTCGTGGCTAATAACACCAATTTTGGCGCGGCTGCCGGGGTCACGCGCGGCGGCCTTGATTTCGATGACGCCGTCGTAAATTTCCGGAACTTCCTGCGCAAACAGCTTCTTCATGAAGTCAGGATGCGCACGGCTCAAAAGGATCTGCGGGCCACGATTTTCGCGCTGCACCTTCATGATCAGCGCCCGAACGCGGTCGCCACCACGAACAACTTCGCGCGGAATTTGCTGGTCACGGCGGATAACGCCTTCTGCGCGACCGAGGTCGACAACAACATGGCCGAACTCAACCGACTTTACGACGCCAGTGATAATTTCACCGGTGCGGTCCTTAAACTCTTCAAACTGACGCTCGCGCTCTGCATCGCGCACCTTTTGGAAGATAACCTGCTTTGCGGACTGCGCATCAATACGGCCCAGATCAACGGCTGGCAGCGGATCGACGATAAAGTCGCCAACAACGGCGCCCTTTTGCAACTTGTCTGCCTGCTTCAGGTCAACTTGCTTGAAGTAATCTTCGACGTCTTCAACGACTTCCACAACGCGCCACAGGCGAAGATCGCCAGTCTGCGTATCAAGTTTCGCGCGAATGTCATTTTCTGCGCCATAACGTGCACGGGCAGCGCGCTGGATGGCTTCTTCCAACGCCTCAATGACAATAGCCTTGTCGATCATCTTTTCGGCAGCAACCGCATTGGCAATTGCAAGCAACTCAGCCTTGTTCGCGGCAATCGTGTTAGCCATGTTCTTAGTCTTCCTGTGCTTCGTCGTGAATGGGGTCTGCCTCAACTTCGTCGGCACCATCGCTGTTGATGGGGGCAGTCGACGCAATCAGGCGGTCTGTCAAGAGCAGCTTGGCGCTGCCCATATTGGAAAAGGCGAATGTCAGTCGTCCGGATTTGCGGTCATCGACATGAACATTGTCACCGTCGACACCAACAATATCGCCACGGATATTCTTGCGGCCATCCATTGGTTCGGTCAGCTCAACCTTAACCTCATGGCCTGCCCAATCGGTAAAATCGGCAAGGCGGGTCAATGGCCGGTCGATGCCGGGCGAGCTAACCTCAAGCCTGTAAGCTTCGACAATGGGATCAAGCTCGTCAAATTTGTCGGATATACGATGCGACAATGCCGCACAGTCGTCGATGCCAAGCTGCCGCGTATCGGGGCGCTCGGCCATCACCTGCAAGGTTGGCTCGTCGCTGCCCTGCCCGCCGGTTTCAAACCACGCGACACGCACCAGCGCAAAGCCGAGCGCTTCTGCTTCGGGTGCAATCAACGCGGTCAGTGTATTGAGGTCAGGCAAATTCAGTCTTTCTATACGGCGTGCAAAGCTTCTGGCTGCCAGCACCTAGTGGCGCTAGCCCTTCCAAGTTCTCACAATGTAAGGATGA
>DBOA01000086.1 GCA_002299195.1 Sphingomonadales bacterium UBA658 | reverse complement strand
AAGATGATCGATGCGTTGGAAGATGATGACGACGTGCAGACCGTCTGGGGCAATTATGACGTTTCCGACGAGGTGATGGCGAAACTGGGATGATTATTCTCGGTCTCGACCCCGGCTTGGGCACGACCGGCTGGGGCGTCATCCGCAAGGAAGGCAACCGCCTTTCGCATATCGACAATGGCGAAATCACAACCGATGCCAAGCTGCCCTTGGCGAACCGTCTCGTAATTTTGGACGAGAAACTGAGCGCCGTACTCGATCACTTCCGGCCCGATTATGCGGCGGTAGAAGAAGTGTTCGTTAACAAAAACCCGCAATCGACGCTGAAGCTTGGGCAAGCACGCGGTGTCGTGCTGCTGGGTGCGGCGCGCAACCGTACGTCCGTGACTGAATATGCCACGCGGCTCGTAAAAAAATCCGTTGTGGGCACCGGCAAAGCAGAAAAGGAGCAGGTGCAAGCCATGCTGCGTATTCTTTTGCCCGGTTTAAAACTTGCAGGGCCCGACGCCGCTGACGCGCTCGCGGTTGCGATCACCCACGCGCATCACTTTAGGGGATGATGGGTTCACGCAGAGACGCAGAGAGCGCAGAGTATCTAACGCATAAAGTTACATATTAATCTCTGCGTCCTCTGCGCCTCCGCGTGAAAAGATTCTGCCCTGTTCCCACGATGTTCTCTTTTGCTTGCCGATTTTGTAATGAACAGCTAACCCGCGATAATGATTGCAAAGCTATATGGCCGCATTGATGAAACGGGCGTCGACCATCTGGTAATCGACGTCAACGGCGTCGGCTATCTGGTGCAGGCAAGCGCGCGGACGCTTGCTGCCTTGGGCACGACGGATGATTTCGCAACCGTATTCACCGAAATGCAGGTGTCGGAAAACGACATGCGCCTCATCGGCTTTGCCACGCGCGAAGAACGCGACTGGTTCCGGTTGCTGACGGGCGTGCAAGGCGTTGGCGGCAAGGTTGGCTTGGCGATATTATCTGCGATTGAGCCCGCCGACCTCGCGCTTGCCATCGGCAGCGGCGACGCGGCTATGGTGGCGCGGGCCAACGGCGTCGGACCCAAGCTTGCGAGCCGCATCGTCAATGAATTGAAGGACAAGGTCGGCGCGCTCGCGGGCATCGGCGGCGGAACGAAACTGATGGCCACGGGCGCAGCGGCCGGCAACCATGCACAAGACGCGATATCCGCACTTGGCAATTTGGGCTTCAAGCCCGGCGAGGCCGGAAACGCCGTGGCGCAGGCGGTCGAAGAACTCGGCCCCGACGCAACGCTCGATGCACTGGTCCGGCTTGCGTTGAAGCGGGCTTCGCGGTGACCATCAAGGGCGACGGTATCGAATATTATGACTGACGACGACCGCCTCACCACGCCGGACAAACGGCCGGAAGATATCGACGCCGCGCTGCGTCCCAAAACGCTGGCCGAGTTTATCGGACAAGCGGCAGCGCGGGACAATTTGCGCGTGTTTATTGAGGCGGCGAAGGGCCGCGGGCAGCCGTTGGACCATGTATTGTTCTTTGGCCCGCCGGGGCTTGGCAAGACGACATTGGCGCAGATTGTGGCCAAGGAAATGGGCGTCGGTTTTCGCGCCACATCCGGTCCAGTCATTGCCAAATCGGGCGATCTGGCGGCGTTGCTCACCAATTTGGAAGATGGCGACGTCCTGTTCATTGACGAAATTCACCGGCTCAGCCCCGTGGTTGAGGAAATCCTCTACCCCGCGATGGAAGACCGTGCGCTGGATATCATGATTGGCGAAGGGCCATCGGCGCGGTCCGTGCGGATTGATTTGCCCGCGTTTACGCTGGTCGGTGCAACCACGCGGCAGGGTTTGCTGACCACGCCCTTGCGTGACCGCTTTGGCATTCCGGTGCGGCTCAATTTCTACACGTATAGCGAGCTTGAGCTGGTGGTAACTCGCGCCGCGCGCTTGCTTGACCTTGGCATTGCGCCCGATGGCGCGAACGAGATTGCAAAACGCGCACGCGGCACGCCGCGGATTGCCGGTCGTTTGCTGCGCCGCGTCCGTGACTTTGCCAATGTCGCAGGCGAACCCGTCGTCACCGCAAAAATCGCCGATAGCGCGCTGAACCGGTTAGAGGTTGATGCCCTCGGTCTTGATGCAATGGACCGGCGCTATCTGCACATGATCGCCGACATTTATCGCGGCGGCCCCGTCGGCGTCGAAGCACTTGCCGCTGGCTTGTCCGAACCGCGCGACACGATCGAGGATGTCGTTGAACCTTATTTGCTGCAACTTGGCCTTATCGCGCGCACAGCGCGTGGCCGTTGCCTCAACGCGCCGGGTTGGAAACATCTTGGCCTCAACCCGCCAGCAGGATCGCAGGACGGATTATTTGATACATAGCGATGTGCCGAGTCCCTAAGGCGACCAATTGCGGATACGTGCTTTAAAAAGCCTTCCCGCCAGACTCCAAAGTGGTTAACAAAATTCGTGATGCCCATGCCCACCCCCTATCAAGGCCAATTCGAAGGCACGCAGCACCTGTTTGCCGTGCGGGTCTATTTTGAGGACACCGATTTTTCAGGTGTGGTCTATCATGCGCGCTATCTGCATTTCATGGAGCGCGCCCGTTCGGACATGCTGGCCTGTGTCGGTATTGACCAGCGAAGCGTGCATGCGGACGGTCAAGGCGCCTATGCAGTCACCGAAATGAACATCAAATATCGACGCCCTGCCCATTTTGACGATGCGTTGGTTGTTATCAGCACCGTTGAGGCGGTGCGCGCGGCAAGTTGTGATATTCATCAAACAGTCATGCGCGGCGACGAAATACTGACCGAGGCGCGGGTGACCGCTGCCTTTGTTTCACCCGACGGCAAGCCCCGCCGACAACCCGCGCATTGGGTTGCGGCGTTTCAGCCCATCATAAACCGACACGCAGAATAGGAAGATAATGGACCTGCTCATCGCGACCCAAAATGTGGGTTTTTCACCGATTAAATTGTTTCTCGACGCTGATCTTGTGGTCAAGGCCGTCATCATCGGCCTTGCGCTGGCGAGCATTTGGGCGTGGACAATCATCGTCAGCTTCACGATCAAAATGTCGGGCATCAACCGCCAGAGCGAGACGTTTGAACGCGAATTTTGGGAAAGCAATGATATCGCTGCTTTCGCCAAAACACATAGCCAAAGCGCATTGCCCGTCGCCAAGGTATTTGCCGCAGGCATGACTGAATGGCGGCGTTCGACCAACGGCAAAACAATTGACCGTGCCGGAACGCGCGAGCGGCTGTCGACAGCGATGGACGCAATGATTGCGGCAGAGACCGACCGTTTGGCCAACCGTTTGAACTTCCTTGCGACCACAGGATCGGTCGCGCCCTTCGTCGGCCTGTTCGGAACCGTCTGGGGCATTATGCGCAGCTTTGCCGCGATTGCCGCCGAACAGAATTCAAGCCTCGCTGTCGTCGCGCCCGGCATTGCAGAGGCGCTTTTCGCGACCGCCATTGGCTTGTTCGCGGCCATTCCGGCGGTCATCGCCTATAACCGATTTTCGCACCGGTTGAACCAATATGAAGCCCGCATGGGACGCTTTGCCGATGGTTTCCACGGCACACTGTCGCGTGAGTTGGAGCATGAGGTTTAACGATGGCCATGAACACGTCTTCGGGTCGCAGTGGTGGCGGCGGCAGGCGTCGCGGCGGACAACGCGCGCCCATGGCAGACATCAACGTCACGCCCTTTGTCGATGTCATGCTCGTTCTGTTGATCATCTTCATGGTCACTGCGCCGTTGCTCGTCACCGGCGTTCCGGTTGAGCTTCCCGAAAGCCGCGCCAATGCGCTTGAGCAGCCGCAGGAGCCCATCGAAATTGCCATCGATCAATCCGGCACGACCTTTATCGATGGCACGCAAGTGGCACCCAGCGAGCTGCCCGCGCGGCTCGAAGAAATCGCCGGCGCGCAAGACGCCGCAAAGCCACGCCAGATCATGCTGCGCGGCGATACGTCGATCAGCTACGGGCAGATGATGCGCGTGATGGGCGAGTTGAACCGTGCTGGACTGAATAGCGTGAGCTTGGTCACCACTGGTTCATCTGGCGAAAACTAACGATATGGCGATGGATCGGGTCGAGAAAGTCGGACTTGGCGCTGCGATTGGCGGCCATGTCATATTGCTGGGCGCATTTGGCCTAGGTCTTTTGGCATCCGCAGACACCATCAAAAAGCAGGAATCGATTTCGGTTTCGCTGGTGGGCGAAATTGCCGATGTCTCGACAGCGCCCGATGCCATTCAGGAAGAATCCGCGCCACCGGCCGCTGGCGACACCGCGCCGAGCGAACCGCCGCCTGCCCCAACACCGGTGATGCCAATCGAAAAGCCGGTGGCCAAGCCAGTGCAGAAGCCTGCGGCAAAGGTGGCGGCCAAGAATGCGCCGGTGAAACAGCCGCCAGCCAAAGCGGCAACGCCAGCCAAACCCGGCGGGCTCAGCCGCAATTTCGAAGACAGCATCAACAATATCGGCAAGGCCCCTGGCGCTGGCAAAGCCGTTGGCACGCCTGCTGCAAGGACTGCGACCGAAGTGCGCCGTTCAGTCGGCATCAGCATCGCTGGCCAAATCCGCAGCCGCGTTCGGGCATGCGCGCCGTCGGGTATCGACATCAACAAAATCGAAACATTCGTCACGCTCAGTCTCGAACCATCGGGCAAGCTTACGTCCGTGCGCTTTGACAAGCAGGTCGGCGTGACCGATAGCAACCAACCACAGGCTGGGCCGTTAAAGGACTGCATCTTGCAAGCCGTGCGCGCGGCATCCCCCTATGACGGGCTTGACCCCGAATATCATGACGTCTGGAAAACCCACGCACTTCGTTTGCGCGCCACGGGATAAAGGAATGAACCATATGACCTCCTTCTCATTTTACCGGAAGCTCGCTTCTTTGCTGCTTCTGATTGTCGGCAGTCACAGCGTCATGGCGCAAACCCCTCCGCCCGCGCCTGCCACCGATGAGCCCGAGCTGGTCGAGTTCGACACGTCCAAGACGCGCTCCATTGCCGTGCCCGCACTGGTGGCTCCCGCCCCTGTCGATACAGCCGCCGGCAACAGCGCCGCACTTGGCCGTCAAATCGCTGAAGTCATCTCGTCCGACTTGCGCGCATCGGGTGTGTTTGAAACGCAAGGCCCCAACGGCCTGCGCGCCATCTCGCTTGGCGAAGTAACGGCGCCCCAGTTTGATTATTGGAAAGGCCGTCCAGTTGAACAATTGGTTCAGGGTTTCGTCCGCGTGGGCGGCGATGGCAATCTGACGGTTGGTTGCTATCTGTATGACGTCGGCTTTGGCAATGAAACCACGCGCCTTGGCTTCAACGTGCCGCCCCGCGAATGGCGCAGGGCCGCGCACAAATGTGCTGATGCAATCTATGCGAAGCTGACGGGCGAACTGCCATTCTTTGACAGCCGCATTGCCTATATTGCCGAAACCGGTCCCAAGGGTAAACGCGTCAAACGCCTGGCGATCATGGATTCAGATGGCGCAAACCACCGTTTCATTACCAATGGCCAGTCAACCGCGCTGACGCCGCGTTTCTCGCCCAACTATAAATCGATCCTGTATCTGTCCTATGTCGACGGCAATCCACGCATCTATGTTTATGACATTGATGCCGGTCGGCAGCGGTTGATTACGCAATCGCGCAACCCGACCTTTGCCCCGCGCTGGTCGCCAGATGGGCAGACCATATTATATTCCATGGCCGTGGCGGGTAACACCGACATCTACAAGATTTCGGCGAGCGGCAGCGGTACGCCCGTCAAGCTGACAACATCGCCCAGCATCGACGTCGGCGGAAGCTTCTCCCCCGATGGTCGCCAGATTGTCTTTGAAAGCGACCGGTCGGGCAGCCAGCAAATCTATGTCATGAACGCAGACGGATCCAGCCAACGGCGGATCAGCTTTGGTTCGGGGCGTTACGCGACCCCCGAATGGAGCCCGCGGGCGGACCTTATTGCCTATACCCGCATTGCGGGCGACTTCCGCGTTGGCACCATGCGCCCCGATGGTTCGGGCGAACGGCTGCTGACCGACAGCTGGCAGGACGAGGCACCGACCTGGGCGCCAAATGGCCGCGTCATCCAGTTTTTCCGCACCGCGAAGGGCAGCGGCAAAACGAGTATCTGGCAAGTTGACCTCACAGGATCGAACGAGCGCCAGTTGCCGACGCCGGTTGACGGATCGGACCCCGCATGGGGACCGGTATTGCCGTGAGTGCGTTTCGATATTATTTCTTATATAACTTCCGCGACACACATGCGGGCAAGCCGAAGGAGAAGACCATGAAGACGAACACTATTAAGATGGCCGCCATATTGTTGGCATCGACCGCACTGGTTGCAGGCTGCGGCAAGAAAAAGGTCGAAGCACTGCCGCCAGTGGCAGAGGGCACCGAATATGCCCAGCCCCAACCCGCCCCGCCTGCCCCTGTTAACCAGATCGTTCCGGGCAGCCAGGAAGATTTCCTGCAACAAGTTGGCCAATTTGGCGACCGCATATTGTTTGAAACCGACCGCTTCAATGTGGATGCCGAAGATCAGGCGACGTTGCAGCGTCAGGCGCAATGGCTGGCCCTTCATCCCAACGCCCGCATCACCGTAGAAGGCCATGCCGACGAGCGTGGAACACGCGACTACAACCTCGCGCTCGGCGAACGCCGCGCCAATTCTGCCAAAAATTACCTGACCTCAATCGGTGTCGACGCAAGCCGCATCGAAACCGTCAGCTATGGCAAAGAACGCCCGTCGGCTTTGGGTTCGGACGAACAAGCCTGGGCACAAAATCGCCGTGCGGTAACTGTTACCGTTCAATAAATATCAAATCCTCCCCGTCGACGTGCGATGGGGAGGATGCTTTCATCGAAACGCATAGCCTTTTTACATGGCGTTTCTTGACAAGGCTTTTCACTTTCGCACATCTTGTGTGACATTTTGGGGGCCGCAATTTCATGAACGACGATCTATCTCAACGGCATAGCGCATTTCGATTCCATGGCAGTTGGCTGGAATTCGCCCGCATCGCCTTTCCCAACCTTTTGCTCACGATTGTCACGCTGGGCATATATCGGTTTTGGGCAACCACCCGCGAACGCGAATATCTGTGGAGCAAGACGGACTTCATTGATGAGCGTCTGGAATGGACGGGCAAGGGCATGGAGCTTTTTGTCGGCTTCATCATGGCTTTCCTGCTGATCGGCCTACCCCTCATCGTCATTCAGTTGATATCGCAGGGGCTGATTTTCCGTGGCGAGGCAATCCTCGCGGCAGCCATGACCCTGATGATGTTTCTGCTGCTGTTTTACCTGACGGGCGTCGCATATTTCCGCGCGCTGCGGTACCGGCTGAGCCGGACCTATTGGCGGGGTATCAGAGGGGGCAGCGACGACCCCGGTTTTCAATATGGCGTCGCCTATATGTGGAAAAGCGTCATGGGTTGGCTGCCCATTTTCTTGGGCGTGCCATGGTCGATGATTTCCCTTTGGAATGACCGCTGGAACGCCATGAGCTTCGGGCCGCATCGCTTTTCAGCAACGGCCGAGTGGAAACCGCTGATGAAGCGTTATTTGTTATTCTACCTCGTACCGTTTCTGGTGTTTATAGGTGCTGTGGTGTTCGGCATCAGCATGGCTGCTTCGGGTGGGACTCCCGACGCACTTGGAAGCACGGGAATGGCAGTTGGCGCGATATTCGCGATCGTCGCCGTGCTGTCATTTTACCTCTTCCTTCCGCTCGCGGCGCTTGCCTATTACAGCAAATATTTCCGCCTCGCGGTGGGCGGCTTGCGTTTGCACAATCTGGAATTTGACTTCCGAGCACGGGCACCGGACTGGATCCTGTTTTTCCTCGCCAACATGGCGATTGTCATCTGCACCTTGGGCATTGGCTATATCTTCATGCCGTACCGCAACTGGAAATTCTTCGTCGACCATATGGAAGCCTATGGCGAGATCAATATCGACGATCTGACCCAGTCGGAAACCGTGGTTGCAAAGCATGGCGAAGGCTTGCTCGACGCATTTGATGTGGGGGCGATTTAGCCGATGTCTGCCTTTTTCGACGCGTGGCATTATGACGGCAAAAGCGCCGTGCGCCGCAAGGTCGAGGTGCAGATCATTGGTGCGCAATTCTTTTTGTTGGAAACCGAACGGCGACATGGCCCGTTCGCATTTTCCGATATCGAATATGTCACACACAAGGATGATGCCGACGTCTATGGATTAAAGGGAACGGACGGATGGCGGTTAATGCTTTCCGGCCCAGTGCCGACGGACCTCAACGCTATGTTGCCCGCACGGCGCAATTATGGTGGCTGGGTTGACCGGCTTGGCTTTGGGAAAGCGGCAGTCGCCTTCACCGTGGCCAGCGCGGCAGCGGTCGCCGTCGTTCTTTTGAGCCCGCAATGGCTGGCACCGCTGATCCCCTCCAGCGTCAACGAGAAACTTGGCGATGCGCTTGTGGGCGATTTTGGCGGCCGGTTCTGCAGCACGCCTGCCGGAGACGCAGCGTTGAAAAAGCTGGTCGCGTCGCTCGATGCCAATCCGGACGACTTGCAGGTGGAGGTCGCCAAAATTGACATGATAAATGCGGTGGCACTGCCCGGTGGCAAGGTCATTTTGTTCGACGGCCTCGTCAAACAAGCGCGCTCGCCCGATGAGGTTGCTGGCGTATTGGCGCACGAAATCGGCCATGTCCGCGAAAAGCACGTCATGCAGGCCTTGCTTCGGCAAATGGGCCTTGCGGTCGTTCTGGGCGGTATTGATGGCAATAGCGGCGCGCTGGTCAATAACATGCTGTCCATGAGCTACAGCCGCGAGTCCGAAGCTGAAGCCGATGCCCATTCGATGAAAGCGCTTGGCGGGGCGAATATCTCACCCATCGGCACCGCGTCATTCTTTGACCGGCTTTCCGAAATGGATGGCAGCGCACGTTCCAAAGCATCGGATAACGGCATAGCCGGATATATGTCGAGCCACCCGCTGTCGCGGTCCCGCAAAGATGCGTTTGAGAAGAGCATCGTTAAAGGGAAAAACTACAAGCCCGCCTTAACACCTGCCGAGTGGACCGAGTTGAAAACGATGTGCACGCAGGATCGCAAAGCGAAATCGGGCTTCGGCTTTGATTTTAACTGAGCGATTGTTTAAGCTACGGTAGTTTTTGAAGGAATGGCTCCCATGTTCAACCGCCTCTTTGTCGAACATCCCAAAAGCGTCGATGAAAATTATGTCGAACATTTTGGCGTCGCCAGCCGATTTGGCTTTGCGATGATCTGGGGTGGGATGAAGGCGCTGGTGCATGCGTTCATTCCCGGTCTTTGCATTACGTCCGGCAGCGATACCGTAAAGCGGTTGAACCATATCATGGTCGAGCAGCGCCGCGCCAAGGGTCAGGATGTGGCCCAAATGCTGACCGTCGATTGGGTGATTTGACCCTGGCATTCCCCGTTTTGACAGAAACAGCTCCACATTTTGCCATGCGTCATGATGGCGTCAAGCTGGCCTATCGTCTGACCGAAGGCCGCGGGCCGACGCTTGTTTTCCTGCCGGGCTATATGTCCGATATGCAGGGTGGCAAGGCAACGGCGCTGTGCGCTTGGGCAGAGGCGCAAGGCATCGGCATGTTGCGGCTCGATTATTCGGGTTGCGGCGAAAGCGAAGGTGCATTTGAAGACGGCACGCTGGATATCTGGCGTGATGACGTTCTGACGGTCATTGCCCATGCGCAAGTCGGGCCCTTAATCTTGGTCGGCTCGTCCATGGGTGGATGGCTCATGCTGCTGGTGGCCGAAGCGCTTGGCGCGCAGGTCATGGCAATGGTGGGTATAGCTGCAGCACCCGATTTCACCGACTGGGATTTCAACGACGCCGACCGCGCGACGATGGCCGCCGACGGACGCATCGAGCGCCCAAGCGATTATGGCTATGATCCGATGGTCATCACCCGCGCTTTTTG
>DBOA01000024.1 GCA_002299195.1 Sphingomonadales bacterium UBA658 | reverse complement strand
GCACGGCAACGGCCGCGTTCTTCTTAGGCACCACGCTCGTCGGGCTGTCCTTTGGGCCTTATATGGTCGGTCAGATTTCCGATCTTGCCGGAACAATGGTCGACGGGAAGCTGGTGGGCAACTTACGCATTGGTATCCTCTCGCTCATCGCGGTCGCGCCAATTGCCTTGGCTTTGCTAATCGCCGCCTATCGCAGCGTGCCTAAGGCGGAACGCACGATCGTTGAACGTGCACGTGATGCGGGCGAGCCAGTTTAATCGAACGATTAAATTCGGCTTGACGCCCGCGTCAACTTGCTGCCATTGAAGGTGCATATTTTGCAGTAACTTCTTGCAGGGGATTCACCATGTCGCTCGATACCATTCCACGCACCGCTTATACTGAAGATCATGAAGCGTTCCGCCAGTCGGTTCGCCAGTTCCTTCAAAAGGAAGTCGCGCCCCACGCAAAGCAGTGGCAGGAAGATGGCATCGTTCCAAAGTCGATCTGGCCCAAGGCTGGCGCAGTCGGCATGCTCTGCCCCACCGCACCTGTTGAATATGGCGGCCTTGGCCTCGACTTTGGCTACAACGCGATCGTCGACGAAGAGTCCGCTTATTATGGCGGCGTCGCCACGGGCTTCTCGCTTCAGTCCGATATCGTCGTAAACTATATCACTAGCTATGGCAGCGAAGAACAGAAGAAGCATTGGTTGCCCAAGATGATCTCGGGCGAAGTCATCACCGCCATCGCCATGACGGAGCCTGGCACCGGAAGCGATCTTCAGGGTATGAAGACAACCGCGCGCAAAGACGGCAACCATTATGTCATCAACGGCAGCAAAACGTACATCACGAACGGCCAAAATGCCGATCTGATCTTGGTCTGCGTCAAAACCGACACAGAGATCCAGCCAGCGTATAAGGGCATGTCGATTGTCCTCGTTGAGGCGGATCGTGATGGCTTCAAGCGCGGCCGTAACCTTGACAAAATCGGCATGGATGAAGCTGATACGTCGGAACTGTTCTTCGAAGATGTCCGGGTGCCAATGACCAACTGCTTGGGCGAAGAAGGCAAGGGCTTCATCTATCTGATGAGCGAACTGCCGCAGGAGCGTCTGTCGATTGCCGTATCGTCGATGGCAAGCACGCAGAAGGCTTTTGATGAAACCGTCGCGTTCTGCCGCGAACGGATTGTGTTCGGCAAGCCATTGCTGGATTTCCAAAACACCCGTTTCGTATTGGCCGATATCAAGGCAAAGCTGCAAATTGGCTGGGCGCATCTCGATTGGGCTTTGAACCGCCATTACAAAAAAGAACTGACCGCCGAGGAAGGCGCTGCGGCAAAGCTGTGGCACACGGACCTGCAGTGGGAAGTCGTCGATGCCTGTCTGCAACTGCATGGCGGCGCTGGATATATGAATGAATATCCCATCGCCCGTATGTGGCGCGCCGCACGCGTAACGCGCATTTTCGGCGGCACCAACGAGATCATGAAAGAACTCATCGGTCGGGGTCTGTAAGACCCAAAACCTCGTCATGCTGAGCTTATTTCAGCATACCAGACAACGTTGTTCGTTATCCTGAAGCAATTTCAAGATAACGATAACGAATAGGAATGACCTAATGCCCAAACCCCAGGCTTGGCAGCTTAACCCGGCCAGCTATCCGTTCAGCCATCGCACCGAAACGCGGTTTGCGGATATGGATGTTCTTGGCCACATCAATAATGTGTCCATGGCGGGGCTGTTTGAACATGGCCGCGGCATGTTTAACCACGCCATTGAGGTCCAGCGCCGAGCGCCGGGCCAAAGATGGCTGATCGCCAGCGTCAATCTGGATTATATTACTGAGGCGCATTTCCCCGAGCATGTCGACATCGCCAGTGGCATATCGCGGATTGGTAACAGCAGCTGGGATATCGCATCCGCAGCCTTTCAAGGCAGCGAATGCAAGGCCACCTGTATCACGACCATCGTGCTAACCAATGCGGACGGGTCAGCGCCTATCCCGGATGACCTGAGAGAAGAGTTCGAAAGGCTGCGCGTTAAAGCGGCTTAATCAACAAACGTAGCTGCCCGCTTCTGCATTCCCGCCATGACCGCTTCAATCTGGTTGGGCTTACGAATGACTTTGGCTTGGCGAACGCTTTCGGCCATCAAGATCGCGTCTTCGTCCATGTCGGTATATTCGTTGAACAGCGCCTTGGCCTCGCGCATAGCGTCCGGGTTCCGGTCCGCGATTTCGCGGGCAATGGCCATGGCGCGGGCGTGGGGGTTTTCATCCACGAACGTCGCAAAGCCCAAGCCAAGCGCCTCCGCCCCTGAAAACTCGCGGTTGGTGTAGGTTAACTCGCGCAGCATATCTTCACGCACCATACCGCGCCATAATGCATAGCCGCCCATATCAGGGATAAGCCCCCATTTCATTTCCATCACCGCTAGCCGCGCATCGGGCGCGATCACGCGGATGTCCGCACCGCTGGCAATTTGCAGGCCGCCGCCAAAGCACACCCCGTGGACTGCGGCAATGACGGGCATCGGCAGCTTGCGCCAAAGCATCGCGACTTGCTGAAATGTGTTGGCATTGCCGTGCGTCCGGTCTGTGAGGCCGCCCATGCCGCTGTTCGCGCTTGCACCGCCGCTTGCCATGCTGGCCATATCAAGCCCCGCACAAAAGCTGCGTCCTTCGCCCGACAGCACCACGGCGCGCACGCCTTTCATCGCGGCAAGCTCTTCTCCGGCCGATATGATCCCGTGAAACATGGCCGGGTCGAGCGCGTTCATTTTGTCGGCGCGGGTCAGCCGCACATCGGCCACGTGGTTTTCAACGGTTATGCTAACGCGGTCGTTCATGCGGCGCTCCTATTCAATGCAAATTCCACCAAAGGCAGTTGGTCATTACCAAAATACATATATGCTTTGTCGACAAAAATCGTAGGCGAGCCATAGCCACCGCGCGCAATCACTTCATCGGTATTGGCGCGCAGCAGTGCCTTTACGTCGTCTGATTGCGCACGCGCGCGCAAGGCATCCCCATCCAGACCAACACTATTGGCCACCGCAACCAGCACGTCAGGATCATCAAGATTTTCCTGCGCGCCAAAATAGCTTTCGAACGCCGCTTTCGTAAACGCGTGCAGTGCCGCTGGATCATCAACAAGACCGCAGGCTATCCGCATCGCATTGACGCTCTTGACGGGGTGATATTGGCTTGGGAAGTTCAGCGCCACGCCGGCTAACGCGGCCCAATCACGCAGTGTTCTCCAACTGTGCAGCAGCTTTGGATTGTCAGATGCTTCACGGGCGGCATAGACAGCCGGGTTGACCGCATTGAACACGCCGCCGACCAATATAGGCCGCAACGTCATTGTCGCCCCTGTGCGGTCGAGCACGCCCATAATGTTCGTGAACGCCAAATAGGTCCATGGGCTTGAAAGATCGTAGAAAAATTCAACCCGATCGCTGTGCATTCGACCCTCCCGATATTACATCCTGCTTTAGCATTGCCGAACATTTAATGAAGCGATTAAATGCCCGATTGTCACTTATCATTATGTTCCCGGACTGGTCGGTGAATATACACCTTTCGCCGCATCACGGCCCAATTGTCTGCTGTCTTAAATTGACATTAACCATATGCCGTCACAGGGATGTGGGCAGAAAAGAATGTCCGGGTGGGTAAGGGCAGGATCGTGGATAGATATCCTTATGTTTGAAGGCAAAGATACACACTTTGCTGCGGCTGGCTTAAACGGAAACGTGATGCTTGCCGATGCTATGGTCGCACCCCTGCGCCAGACCACCGAAGCAACTTGGCGCGAACGTCTTGCCCAGCTCGATCTCGTCCCCGACCTTGGCGAAAATATTGGCTCCGTCCGCTGGTTTCGCGGTCTTGGAACGCTAACCCTATTAAGCGTTGCTGCACTTGCGCTTCTCCCCGATTTCGGACCTATTTACGGCCCGCAACCGTCCATCGCGACGGAAGCGGAGTTCGAAGAAGCGCGCGCGCAAATGATCATGCCGATTGCCTATGGCAGCGACAGCGGCAAACGCATGGCCGCGACTGACGCGGTTGTTGCCCTTGCCGGAAGCCCGGAGCGTCCCCGCATCGAATTGACAGCAGCCTTGGGCCGTGGTGATAGCTTTGCACGGGTCCTACAACGCGCTGGCGTCGGTGGAAACGAAGCCAATGATGTTGCCAACATGGTTTCAGGTGTCACGTCGCTATCGGATATTGAACCCGGCACCCGAATCAATATCGTACTCGGTAAACGTTCTGCGCAAAATCAGCCACGGCCTTTGGAATCCGTTGCCTTTCGCGCACGATTTGACCTCAATCTCGCTATCAACCGCGAAGGTGGTGCGCTCAGGTTAAGTCGCGAACCGATTATCGTTGATGACACGCCGTTGCGCATCCGTGGCACAGTCGGCAGCCAGGGCATTTACCGGTCGGCGCGCGCAGCGGGTGCACCTGCCAGCGCTATTCAGGATTATCTGAAAGTCATCTCGGGCCGCATATCCCTGTCGGCAATTCGCGCGACCGATGAATTTGATATCATCGTTGGTTACAAGCGCGCTGAAACCGGTGAAGTTAAGGTCGGCAATCTTTTATATGCCGGCGTCGACCGCGACGGCAAATCGCCAGTCCAGATGCTCAAATGGACCAATGGCGATAGCAGCCAATGGTTCGAAGCTTCCGGTGTAGGTGAGTCGAAAGGCGCACTCAGCCGTCCAGTTAATGGTCCTGTGACATCAGGCTTTGGTGGTAGACGTCACCCGATTTTAGGCTATATGCGCATGCACAGCGGCCTCGATTTTAAAGCAAGCTATGGCCAGCCCATTTTTGCGGTGACCGATGGTGTCGTTGCCTATGCTGGGCGCAAGGGCGGTTACGGCAACTTTGTTCAGCTGAACCATGGCGGCGGCCTTGCCAGTGGCTATGGCCATATGAGCCGTATCGCCGCACGACCCGGAAGCCGTGTTCGGCGCGGTCAAATCATCGGTTATGTGGGGTCAACAGGTTTGTCGACTGGTCCGCATTTGCACTATGAATTATATCGCAACGGACGTGCGGTGAACCCGAATTCGATCAAGTTTACGCAGCATGCACAACTTGGGGGAAGTGACCTTGCGCGCTTTAAAGGCACGCTTCAGCGCCTGAAATCGGTCAAGGCCGGTGCAGCGCTCGCACCATTGCGCGCACAGCCGAAAAGCAC
>DBOA01000064.1 GCA_002299195.1 Sphingomonadales bacterium UBA658 | reverse complement strand
CAATGCCGTATTTCATCCCAATATGTATCGACATATTGGTCGATAAATGTGGCGCTAAGCGCACGCATCGTCATCTGCGCGCTGTCGACAATCCGCCAGACAGGCTTGCCTTGTTCGCATATAACCGCTGCACTTATCAGTCTGTGCGATGCACCCGACAATGCCGCCAGATGCGCGCGTGCTTCGTCTTTATCTTCAGGCTTATCAAAGATTTTTCCATCGGCACTCAGCAATATTTGGTCACAGCCAAGCACCATCGCCGTCGGTTGTTTGCGTGATATTTTCAGCGCCTTGGCTTCGGCAAGTGCGTCGGCAATATCGCGTGGCTTAGCGCCCGATTGCGTGAGCGCCGTTTTGATGCTGTCTTCATCAACCAGCGCAGGGCACGGTTCAACATCAACGCCCGCGGCGCGCAACATCGCGATCCGCCCGGCGCTTTGTGACGCGAGGATGAGGGTCATGTTTTTGTGGCCTCGGCCAGTTCGCGTTCATTGAAGAGATTGATGATCGCAGCGGCGCTTTCCTCAATCGAACGCCGCGTTACATCCAGCACAGGCCAGCCATTATCGGCAAACATACGCCGCGCATGCGCAACTTCCGCCTTTACCTTTTCCTCATCGACATAATCGGTGTCGGGCGACTGATTCAACGAAAGCAGTCGGTTGCGCCGCACCTGAACCAGTCGTTCGGCGCTGGTCACAAGGCCGATTACCATCGGGTGCTTCAACTGAAACAATATCGGTGGCGGCGGTGCTTCGGGGACGATGGGGATGTTGGCGGTCTTATATCCACGGTTGGCCAAATAAATGCTCGTGGGCGTTTTGGATGTCCGCGACACGCCAGCAAGGACGATATCCGCCTCTTCCCAATTTTGCGCATTGATGCCGTCGTCATGGGCAATGGTGAATTGGATAGCATCGACGCGGGCAAAATAAGCCGCGTCCATCGCGTGCTGTCGGCCCGGGCGCGCCTTTGCCTCTTGCCCAAGCATATTCGACATGGCGTCGCTCACCGCATCAAGCGCGGCAACCGCTGGCAAACCCATCGCACGGCATCGTGTTTCCAACTTGCGCCGCGTATCACGATTGACCAATGTGAACAGGACAAGGCCGGGGTTCGTCGCGACGTCGAGCAATATACGGTCGAGATGGCTTTCCGAACGGACCATCGGCCAAAAATGCTTTACGACATTTTCGGCGCCATCAAATTGCGCCAATGCGGCCTTTGCAATGTTTTCAAGCGTCTCGCCTGTGGAGTCCGAAAGCAGATGAAGATGAAAACGTTGGCTCATGACTCACAGTCTTGTTGGTAGGCTGGGGATAAATCAAGGGACAAGTTTTCACCCACCCTATCTTCCCCACTATCGCCGAATAACCTCTAGATTCGGGCACAGCCTGTCCACAGGGGCAATTGCCTATCCACAGCCTGTGAATAATGGGGATGGAATGTGCGACTCCGTTGGATTGCGTTTGCCCTTGGACGTCAAGATGTTGGCAATATCCGCAAAAGCTTTTAAGGCCTGCGATATCAACAGCACATCATCTTTCATCATCCTTTATATAAATATATATTTTGATAGGATCTCGGCCGCTTATGTCAGCGCAAGCCTCGAAAAAACTGCTTAACGTCCTTAAGGGCAACCAAGAGGCAATACCGCCTATTTGGCTCATGCGACAGGCAGGCCGTTATCTTCCAGAATATCGGGCCCTTCGCGCTGAAAAGGGCGGGTTTCTGGCGCTTGCTTATGACAGCGATGCCGCGACGGAAATAACGCTGCAGCCAATCAAGCGCTTTGGTTTTGATGGCGCGATATTATTCTCCGACATTTTGGTCATTCCGCACGCCATGGGTCAGGATCTGTGGTTTGAAACAGGCGAAGGTCCAAGGCTTGCGCCACGCTTGGCGGAATCACGACTTGAAGACTTTGTGCCTGCGCCTGAACGGCTCAATCCAGTTATCGACACGGTGCGTAAAGTATCGGCGGCACTGCCGGCGGAAACAACCTTCCTGGGCTTCGCTGGAAGCCCGTGGACGGTCGCTACGTACATGGTGCATGGTCAGGGTAGCAAAGACCAAGCAGAGGCCCGCAGAATGGCCCACGCAGAGCCGGAGCGTTTTGCTGGTCTTATCGAAGCGATCATTTCGGCAACGGTCGATTATCTCGCCAATCAAATTGATGCCGGCGTTGATGCGGTTCAGTTGTTTGACAGCTGGGCAGGGTCTTTGTCGCCAGCACAGTTCCAAAAATGGGTTATCGCGCCAAATGCGGAAATCGTGCGCCGCTTAAAAGCGCGTAATCCTGATGCTGTCGTCATTGGCTTTCCCAAAGGCGCGGGCGGTAAGCTTGCTGCGTATGCCGAAGGCACGGGCGTTGATGCATTGGGATTGGATGAAACGGTTGATCCGCATTGGGCAAACCGAGAGCTGCCAAAAGGTCTGCCGGTGCAGGGCAATCTTGATCCACTCGCGCTCATTGCTGGCGGTCAGGTCCTGAAAGAGGCCGCGGACAATATTCTATCGGCATTTGCCGACCGCCCCCATGTTTTCAATCTCGGCCATGGTATTTTGCCGGACACGCCAATTGAAAATGTCGAAATGCTTCTTAAACTGGTCCGCAAGGGTTAACCCATAAAGGCCGTTTTCATGACGGAAACGCTATCTGTGCTCTATATCTGGTTAAAGTCTGCCCATATCATTTTCGTGATTTTTTGGATGGCGGGGCTGTTTATGCTCCCGCGCTTTTTCGTCTATCATCAGGAAAGTGCGCAAGGGTCTGAAGAGGCTGCCAAATGGGTGGACCGTGAGTCCAAGCT
>DBOA01000016.1 GCA_002299195.1 Sphingomonadales bacterium UBA658 | reverse complement strand
ACGCAGCACCCATAGCTCAGCAGGATAGAGCATCAGATTCCTAATCTGGGGGCCACTGGTTCGAATCCAGTTGGGTGCACCATATTTTGGCTTTATTTGGAGGTTGCCATACGTTCCATGGCTATCAGCCTACGTGCATCAGATCAGATTTGCGTCGCTGTTCCCGCAACGGCGTACAGCGTCACCAAAATTCCGGCGATCAGCCCGCCCGAACGATAGCTGCCCGTTCGTTGCCACGTGAACGTCGCGATGATGGCGATCGCAATAAGCACAGGCACGAACTGTATCGCAATGACGGTGCTGAGCGGATCAAATGCGGTAATCAGCGAACCGGTTATGAAGAGCAGGCCGTAAATGACGCCCAGCAACAATATGAAGCCCTTGGTGAGCGTGCATATTGCCGCCAGATAACGCCGCCCGGCGCCGTCACTGCGCACCGTGGCATTGGCCAGTGACTTGGTTGTTACCAGAAAGGCGAGGGTAAGCGGCACGACGTAAATCGCGGCAATCCCCCATTGGCTGGCGCTTGGGAACTTGACCGCGACGACCCAAAGCCGAAAATCCGTCAGGAACAGCATATCGACGAGCAAGAGTGCGGCATAGCCAGCCGCGACGGTCGCCAGAGCCAGCAATATGGATTTAATCCAGTTGGATTGATGCGTAGCAATGCGGCGTCCCATCATGCGACCGATCAAAAGGCTCACGCCGGCGCTGGTCACAGCCCATAGTGTAATCTGCGTCGTCACCGCTTGCGGAAGCCATTGCGATGCCGGAAGAAGAAGATAGGCGGCAATGAACGTCGGAAAGAATAACAGAGCAGGAAGCACGGTGCTGAACGCGAAGCCTTTCCACCACGCGCCATCGCGTTCTGCCGCAGCAGGGACCGCTGCGCCTTTGACCGAAGCGAAGAACGGCAATCGGACCAGCGCATCAAATGCACCAAGCATGATCATCACAAAACCAACAAGGCCAATGCCCGTGCCAAATTCTTTCCAATACCAAATTTGATCGCTTGCTGGTTTGGGTGTGCCACCGGTCAGTGTGGTGCCAAACCAATCAATCGCGTTTCCAATGGCTGCCGTGGATGCATGGTCACCCGGATGGGTTGTTGCCGGCTGATAAAGCTTGCGCGCGGTTCCGTCCGCAACGCTGCCATATAGACGGTTTTCGACAACAGGCGCCTGCGTACCAAACAATGTTTGCAGCTTGCTGCTTGTCGCAACATCCTGCGCACGGGCAACGCCCCACATCAAGTTCGAAAACTCGTCATAGCGGCTGAAAACCACCGCAGCATTACGCGGCCAATTGGGCGATCCTTCCTGCGCGAAAGGCGTGCCGGTGGATGACCCCTCCAGAACCATCGACGTATAATCGTTGGGCATGGCCGCGGCCGCGGCAAGCACCGTCCAGCCGCCCATGCTGTGTCCTTCCAGCCCGATTTGATCAACATCGACCATCGGCAAGGACCGCAAATATTTCAAACCATCAGGGCCGCCAAAGCCATTTGAGAATGCAGGCCCCTGACTGTAGCCATGGCCTGTCTGATCGAGGGACAAAACCACATAGCCCCTGCGCGCAAATTCAATCGCAAAACCGTCCTGCGTCTCGCGCGCGTTAATATAGCCGTGGACTGCAACTATGCCCGGCGCTGGTGTCGCTGGCGTGGCGTTTTTGGGGACATAGAGCAAAGCGCTCATGACTGTCCCGTTGGTGCCTTTAAACCGGATGTCGCGTACGATTGTGCCATCTGCCGTTCGGATGCTTTGGGCGAGAAACGCGCCCGCCAGAACGATAGCCAATCCAATCAGGATCAACCACCAACGCGGTTTTGTGCTTATGGCATCAGCCATATTTTCATCTGTGACTGACACCCGCAATACCCCCCACCCGAATGTGCTTTTCCCGACTGTATGTCGGCGACGTTTGCGATGCAACTGTTCGCGATGAGGGTTGATGAGCGCCGCCGAGAATGATGGGGTCTGCGATGCCTTCGGGCATTGCGACAATTCCATACAATTTGCCCATTGCGCATAATGCCGTTCAGCCTATCTTCGTGATACAACAGGCACTGTTCTGGAGAGAACCGGATGATACATGCGGCGATAGCGATGAACCGCTTTGGTCTTGGCGCGCGACCAACCGGCACCGCGCCCGTGAACCCCGCCGACTGGTTGAAGTCCCAGATCAGGTCATATGAACCGGCCTTTCCAGCTATGGCAAGCCAGCCAAGTCGCGCAGAGATTGCGGCCGGCTTTCGCGAGTATCAGATTGACCGCAAGGATTTCCGCGCCGCGCGAAAGGACGCCGCGGCCGCCATGGCTGCTGACGATATGCCGCAGATTGACCCTGCTAAAATCGAGAAAGTGGTCAATACGCTGCGCCTTCAATATGTCGCTGCCGCCGATGCCCGACTGGATGCCGCGATCAGCAGCGATACCGATTTTGCCGAGCGACTGGTGCATTTCTGGTCCAATCATTTTGCAGTGTCGATCGACAAACTTCCCGTCCTTGCTTTGGCTGGTGACTATGAATTCACGGCTATCCGGCCGCATATCATGGGGACATTCGCAGATTTACTTTACGCTGCGGTCACGCATCCGGCGATGCTGCTCTATCTGGATCAGGCGCAATCCATCGGCCCCAATAGCCCGCTTGCGACGCGGGTCTCAGCCACACGGAATAAGGCGCTCGGCCTGAATGAAAATCTGGCGCGGGAGATTTTGGAGCTGCACACGCTGGGTGTGCGCACGGTTTACGACCAAAAAGATGTCACCGAATTTGCCCGCGCGCTGACGGGATATACTGTTGGCGGGATGGCGAAGGGACCAATCCAGCGTTTCATGGCGCAGAATGGAAAGCACGGTGATAGCCAGTTTTTCGCCCCCATTCATGAGCCCGGCGATCGCGTTGTCATTGGCCGGCGCTACAGCCACCAGGGCGGGACGCAAGCGCGTGCCATATTGTCCGATATCGCGACACACCCGGCCACGGCCAAACATATAGCGACAAAGCTGGCGCAACATTTTGCGGCTGATGTGCCACCGCCAGCATTGGTTGCGCGGCTAGAGAAAAGCTTTCTGGAAAGCGGTGGCGACTTGCCGCACCTCTATCGTACATTGATTGACTCGCCTGAAATGTGGCTGCCGGCGCAAGCCAAGTTCAAATCGCCATGGGATTGGGTCATCTCTTCGCTGCGCGCATTGAATGTCCGGGAACTGCCCAACAGCAGGCAAGGCGTAAATATGCTCGCGCAACTGGGGCAGCCTATCTGGAAACCGGGGTCCCCCGCCGGATTTAGCGATACGACAGAAAACTGGGCGGGCGGTGCAGCGCTGATGCGGCGGGTGGAGATTGCCAGCCGATTGGCCGAACGCAGCGCCAACCGTGTGGATGCCCGCATCCTTGCGCCGCGCATCCTGTCGGGGCAGCTCGGCGCGATGACAACCGAAAGCATCGCGCGCGCCGAGAGCCCTTCTCAAGGGCTTGCGCTGTTGTTGTTGTCCCCTGAATTTTTGCGGAGATAGGGCCATGCTGAACCGACGCTATTTTGTCACCTCCGGTGTTTTGGGTCTGGGTGTTGCGGCATTTCCGGGGGCTGGCTGGGCCGCGCCTGGCACCAACAAGAAATTTGTGTTCATCATCCAGCGCGGGGCGGCTGATGGATTGGCTACTTTGGCCCCGACGGGTGATCCCGATTTCCTGCGCGCGCGGGGGGATTTGGCGGCGGATGCCGCAACGGGAACCAAGCTTGACGATATGTTCACGCTGCATCCGGCGATGACGGAAAGTGCGAAATTGTTTGCACTGAAACAGGCCAGCTTTATTCACGCCATGGCGTCGTCTTATCGCGAGCGGTCACATTTTGACGCGCAAAATATATTGGAGTCAGGCGCAGGGCGCCCTTATGGCCGCGATGATGGTTGGCTTGGGCGCCTGCTGACACTGTTGCCGCGTGATGATGCCAAAGGACTGGCGGTTGCGCCGTCGGTGCCGCTCGCCTTGCGAGGGCCGATAGCCGCGAACAGCTACGCCCCTTCGCGCATGCCCGACGCCAATTCAGACCTTATGACGCGCTTGACCATTCTATATGCGGAGGATGCCCAGCTTTCGGCTTTGTGGAGTGGCGCTCAAGCGACTGAGGCCATGGCTGGTGCACCTGCGGATCAGGCGCTGAAGGGCGGCGCTGCGCTGGGGCAGATGACGGCGGGGCTGATGCAGGGCCCCAATGGTGCCCGCGTGGTGATGTTGGAAACCAACGGCTGGGATACCCATTTTCAGCAAAAGGGGCGGCTGAATGGCGCGCTTAAACAAGTTGATGCGCTCATTGGATCCCTCCGCGATTCCCTTGGCAGTGAGTGGCAGAATACTTTGGTAATGGTCGCTACGGAATTTGGCAGAACCGTGGCTTTCAACGGTACTGGCGGCACCGATCACGGAACGGCGTCCGCGGCTATGTTATTTGGTGGCGCGCTCGCGAATGGCGGCAATATTGTCGCGGATTGGCCGGGGCTCAAGGCATCGCAATTATATGAAGGTCGCGATCTCAAACCGACGATGCGGTTTGAACAATTCGCCAGCGATGCGCTGGCGCGGCATTATGGTTTAGATCCCGCAAAAACTCGGGCGTCCTTATTTCCCGACTTCGCATAAGGTAAATTGACACAAAAAAAGCCCGCCGCTGCACGGGGCAGGGCGGGCTTCATGTTTTTCGGGAAAAAGACTCTTACTTGTCTTCTTCTTCCTTCATTGCATTGTCAGCGGCATCAGCGGTTGCGTCGGCAGCTTCGCCTGCTGCTTCTGTGGTGGCGTCAGCGGCACCTTCAGCAGCAGTCATGGCATTTTCTACGCTAGCTTCAGCAGCTTCGCCCGTTGCTTCGGCTGCTTCTGCGGTTTCTTCAGCTGCCTTTTCGCCAGCTTCGCCGCATGCAGCGAGCGAAATTGTGAACGCGAGAGCGGCAACAGTTGCGACAAGTTTCTTCATATTGGTTCTCCTCAGTCCCATGCATTACAAGTGGGTAGTATGGCGTAACGGATGAGGGCCTTCATGCGCAACTATTTTTCCGAGCCCCGCGAAATGCCCCATTGGCGCGCGACGGTGTAACCAAGATAGCCTGTACCAAATAGCGCATATAATGGCTCTGGCAGGCCGTTGAGATAGGCATTCATGCCCGCCGCAATGTTCGCCGCGGGTTCGGGCTGGATGGCGGAAATCACCCCCATCGGAATAGCCCACAGCAGTATGGCATACATGACGTATAAAAAGCTTGGCCGCGCTCTGCTTGTCCATGGGTCCGCCGATTGCGCTTCGGCCAAGATACCCGACAGCTGTGTCCTTATATTCTCGAGCTCCTGACTGCCCTGTAATTTAAGCAGTTCAAGCTTGGCGGTATCGCGCGCCTTCGGATCGGGAATGATTTTGTCGATGATGCTGGCAATGGGCCCAATTAATCCGTCAACAAATGCCATAATGAAATCCTTTTTGATTTATCCAATACGGTTCGATAGCCAGTCATACAGAAAGGCTTCCTGTGATGGTCTCGCCTCAGCCAACCGGACATAATGGGCACCCTGCAGCGCATCCATTGCCTTCAGCAGAACATTTTCTGCAGAGCGTCCACGTGTGTCGAAAAAGGCAGGCAGCGCCGACAAAGTTGCCGCACCCATTTTGCGATCCACCGCAATATCCGCATAGTCGCGCCCATTCCGGTTCAATGCGTTCAACGCGCGTTGCAGAAAGCCCGTTGCCGTTCCGGTGCCCATATTGACACCGGTATCGAACAATTTCGCCGCCAAATTTGGCGCAATTGCGGCGACATCGGCAAAGCCGGGGGCATGCCAATATATGCGTTTGTAAATGGCTGCGGCTTCGGTCCGGGGCAGCTGGGTCATCTTGTCATGATAGCCGTGCCGACGCGCCACCGCCTCGGTAATGCCCCAACGGGTCGGGCCGCCTCTGTCCGCCGGATGATGTACATAATCGCCTTCACGGGCAATCAAATCATCAATCAACTCGTCAATATGTTCCATTGTCATCGAGTCCTCACTTTCGCAACAATAATAACCAATATGGTTATTTGTAGGAAAGTGAAAAACGCAAAGCCGCAGCGCTGGCGCGTTGCGGGCATATTTGAAGAAAATTTTTGGAATAATTGGTCGGGACGACAGGATTCGAACCTGCGACCCCCACACCCCCAGTGTGATGCGCTACCAGGCTGCGCTACGTCCCGACCGCCAAAGACCTCGCCGAGGCCAGTGGAAGCGCGCCTATATGGCGCTGGTTTCCTAAAAGCAAGCGCGGTTTGGACGCTTTGACGTTGCGTCAGCTGGGTGCAGGTGATAATCGCGCCCGATTGTTCAGGACCGCGCCTGCATTGGGTGCTTTTTTTAAAATGTGAGGTTTCCGATGGAGTTTGTTATCTTGAGCGCTGCAGCTGGTGGCGCGGGCGGTTCGGCATTTTTTGTGCAGCTGTTCCCACTGCTTTTGATCTTCGTCGTTTTCTACATGTTTCTCATTCGCCCGCAGCAAAAGCGCGCCAAGGAGCATGAGGCGAAAATCAACGCGGTGCAGAAAAATGACGAAGTCGTCACTGCAGGCGGCCTGATGGGTAAGGTAACGAAAGTTGCCGATGACTATGTCGAAGTCGAAATCGCGCCAAATGTACGGGTGAAGGCGGTTAAATCCACCATCGCCAATGTCCAGCCACGCGGCGTCAAAGCCGCTAACGATTAATCGCTGGGGTTGAACAGCCGTTCTGTCGACCCCAAATTCCGTTTTCCCAGTTCGTTCGGACCCAGCCTATGCTTGATTTCCCCCGTTGGCGCGTATGGATGCTCAACACCCTGATTATTCTGGGTGTGCTTTTTGCCATACCAAGCGTGTTGCCCACCCACATTAGGGCGCAGCTCGCGCAATTTGTGCCGACGCCGACGATCAACCTTGGTCTCGACCTTGCGGGCGGTAGCCACATTCTGCTTGAGGCGGATACCTCGCAACTTGCCGAAACGCGTTTGGAAGCTTTGGAAGATAGCGTCAGAACGGCAATGCGCCGCGCCGATCCGCGGATTGCGATTTCGGATGTGTCGCGTGCCAACGGGCAATTGAGCTTCACGGTCGATAGCCCCGCGCAAGTCGACGCAGCACGCGAGGCGTTGTTGCCGCTGACCAGCAATGCGACCGGCAGCCGCGACTGGAATATCGGTGTGAACGACGGCGACCGCATGATCCTGACACCAGCGGGCACAGGCGATGAAACCGCGCTCGACCAAGCGATGGATACGGCCAAGGATGTCATCGATCGCCGCATTAACGCCTTGGGCACGCTTGAACCGACGATCATTCGTCAGGGTGAAAACCGCATCGTTGTTCAGGTGCCCGGATTGGATGATCCAGAGGCGCTGAAGGCATTGATTGGTAAGACGGCCAAGCTTGAATTCAAACTTGTCGACGAACAAGCCGATCCCGATCAGACCGCGCAGGGCAAGGCCCGCGTTGGCAGCCAAGTTCTGCCCTATCCCGATAACCCCTCCGGTCTGCCGTACATTGCCGTACGCCGGTTGGGCGGCATTTCCGGCGATAAGCTGGTTAAGGCTGACCCGACATTTGACTCGCAGACAAATGAGCCAGCGGTCACCATCCAGTTCGATAGCGAAGGCGGGCAGAAATTTGCCCGTATGACGCAGCAGAATGTCAACAAGCTGTTCGCCATCGTGTTGGACGGACAGGTGATTTCGGCACCACAAATTCGCGAGCCTATTTTTGGTGGTGTCTCGCAGATTTCAGGAAGCTTCACGACGGAAAGCGCCAACGCGCTGTCCATCTCGCTGCGGTCGGGCGCATTGCCGGTTGACCTCAAGATTGTTGAGGAACGTTCGGTTGGCCCAGATTTGGGCGCCGACTCCATTCGCCGCGGCATTTTGGCTGCGGTCATCGGTACCACTGCAATTCTGGTGCTGATGTTCCTCGTTTATGGCCGCTTCGGCATGTATGCCAACGTCGCGCTGGTCATCAACGTCGCCATGATCCTTGGCGTGATGGCATTTGCCAACGCAACGCTGACCCTGCCGGGTATTGCCGGCTTTGTATTGACCATTGGCGCGGCGGTTGACGCCAACGTGCTGATCAACGAACG
>DBOA01000161.1 GCA_002299195.1 Sphingomonadales bacterium UBA658 | reverse complement strand
TGCGGACAATTGGTGGACCAACGATGGGCAGAATGCGATCTCGCGCCTGATGGCGCATTGGGATGCTGCACGCATGGATGTGATGATGCTGCTGGTGCCTTTGGCGACAGCGTACAACAGCCAGGGCATTGGTGATTTTCACATGGATGCAGATGGCCGGCTGTCGCGTCGCGTGGGTGACGCACCTGCGCCTTATGTTTGGACAGGTATTCAGCTGCTTTCCAAAAAGCTGATTGTTCACCCACCGTCCGACGTTTTTTCGACCAACGTCTTTTGGGATCGCGCGATTGCCGAAGGCCGGTGCATGGGGTTGGTGCACGAGGGAATGTGGTTTGATGTCGGCTATCCTGCGGCAATTGCCGCCACGGAAGAACGTTTGGGCCTGCATGGCGCCTGTTAACGCCACGGCAAAGCGCATGCGCGTTTTTAACGTCCCGCTCGGGAACGACTTGTGCGACGTAACTGCGCAGTGGATATTGCAGACATCGGGGCAGGACCCGCTCACGGTTAGCAGCACAATATTGCTGTTACCCAATAACCGCGCCATCAAGGCGATGACAGAGGCGTTCGTCCGGCAGGCCGCACCGGGTTTGCTTTTGCCACGCATGGTGGCGGTGGGCGATATGCAACTCGATGAGGCATTAGGTCCATTGCTGGACCCCATTGCGTCAGAAGACATTATTTGGCCCGTTATTGGATCGTTTGACCGGCTCATGCTATTGGCGCGCTTGGCGCAGGAACATCGGCCGCAGGGTACGTTTTTGTCGTCCGCTGAGGCCTTGCGTTTGGCGCGCAAGCTGGCCGAACTGATTGATGAGCTTGAGGTCGATTTGGTCGATTTCGACGCTTTGTCAGACATCGCAATCGAGGCTGATCTCGCCAGGCATTGGCAACGTGCTTATGGTCAGCTTTTGACGATCTTGCCCGCCTATCGCGCCGAACTTGCTGCGCGAGAATTGATGGGCCCTGCCGAACGCCGAAACAAGCTTCTGGCCGGTTTGGAGCGGCGTCTGGCTGAAAGCAGTTTTGACATGCCGATCGTTGCGGTTGGCATTACGACATCAGCCAAGGCCGTCGCAAAATTGCTGCGCCGTGTTGCTCTCATTCCAAATGGGCAGGTTATCCTTCCCGGTGTTGACCTCGAATTGGCTAAGGATCTCTGGGACAGCCTGTCTGCCGCAGTTGAACACGATAATTTGCCAACGCGCCGCCGGAATTTTGAGGTGCATCCCCAATTCCACCTGAAACATTTGCTCGACCTCATGGGGATCGACCGAAGCGAAATCGATACGTTGCCAACTGCACGCGTCGAACGCGTGGCCGACACTATTTCGGAAATTTTCTGCCTGCCGGAACATAGCGTCGGTTGGCAAGAACTGGCACCGTCGCGCAAGGCGCTATCACATACACAATGGTTTGAGGCTGATGACAGCGCGCTGGAAGCAAAGGCGATTGCGGTGCGCATTCGCGGTGAGTTGGAACAGGCCGAAAAGCGTATCGCACTGATAACGCCTGACCGTGAGCTCGCTGTCCGCGTTGCGGCGCAGTTGCGTCGTTGGGACATATATGTTGACGACAGCGCGGGTATACCGCTTTTGCAAACGCCAAATGGCTCACTGGCGCTCGCATTGGTTGACGCGATTTCGGGGCGGTTTTCCGGCACATCGGTACTGGCGATTGCCAAGCACCCGCTGGTGTTTGCAGGGCCCGACAGGCTCGACTGGCTGGATAAGGTGCGGCTGTTAGATCTCGAATTGCGGGGAACAGCCAACGGTGTCGGGCTGGGTGCGATCACGCGGCGGTTGGAATATGCCCGTAAAGTGAAGCCAGAGCTGGTTGAATGGTGGCAGGGCTTTGTCCAAATTCTTGCGCCGCTCGAAAATGTCGATGGGCAACCGTTCAGTTTCATCACCGATGCACTGCGCGACGTTGCGACGAATTTGACCGATGGCGCTGTGTGGCGCGGGGCAAGTGGCCGCGAACTTGGGCGGATGTGGGAAGAAGTAAGCGGCGGTGACCTATCGATGCTTGGTCGTATCGATGCCACAGGGTTGGCGGCGACGTTTAACGAAATCTTCTCCTGCGCGGTGGTGCGTCCACCATATGGCGGGCATCCGCGTGTGGCCATTTACGGTCTGTTGGAAGCACGATTGCAGCAGGCGGACCTCGTCATCTGTTCGGGGTTGAATGAGGGCACATGGCCGCAAATAGCGCAGCCGGACCCTTGGCTCGCGCCCGCCATCCGGCGGCATTTGAAACTGCCAACCTTGGACCGGAATATCGGATTGTCGGCGCATGATCTTGCGACCGCATTGGGTGGTCGTGAAGTGCTGTTGACGCGCGCGCGGCGTGACCGTGGCGGACCAACCGTTGCCTCGCGCTTTCTGCTGCGGATAAAGGCGCTGACGGCGGACGAGCTGGAGCAAGACCAACAGTCGCTTGCGCTTGCAGCGCAGCTGGATGAACCCGCTGATAAGGTTCCGTTTGAAAGCCGACCATTGCCGCGCCCTTCGGCACAGCAGCGATTGGTTAGCCTGTCCGTCACGGATTTTGACCAGCTGAAGTCCGACCCTTATTCATTTTACGCAAAACGCATTCTTGGCCTTCGTGTGCTGGAAAAGGTTGATGCCGAACCCAGCTTTGCGTGGCGCGGATCGTTGGTGCATGATTTGTTGGAACAGTGGTTCAAACAAGACGATTGCGCCGTCGATAAGCTCGTGCAGCGGGTGGATGACTTGCTGGCACAAGAGGCAACGGATCCGTTGTTACGTGCATTGTGGCAACCACGCATAGCCGCTGGCCTGCGCTGGGTGGCCGAAGAAACCAAAAAGCAGATGCATGACCATGGCCGCGTTGTCGCGGTGGCCGAACAACCTGGCAAAGTCGACATCATGGGCATAACCGTAAACGGACGCGTCGACCGGATTGACAGGCTTGCGGACGGAAGTTTGGTGATCGTTGATTACAAGACGGGCATGCCACCATCGACCAAGCAAGTGAATGCGGGCTTTGCCCTACAACTTGGTCTCATCGGCTATATGGCCGAGCAAATGGCGCTGAAGGGTGTGGCCGGCCTGGCGACCAAGTTTGAATATTGGAGCCTGGCGAAGAACAAAGACAAAGGCTTTGGTTACATCGCAGTCCCGACGACCACGCGGACCAACGATAACAAGCCTGCAAGCACCGACTTTGTGGCCTTTGCCGTCGCGCAAGCCGAAGAGGCTATTGCGCAGTGGATTTTGGGCGACGCGCCCTTCACCGCCAAGCTGCATCCTGAATTTGCGCATTATGGTGACTATGACCAATTGATGCGGTTGCAGGAATGGAATGGCCGGCAGTCGATTTCGGAGGAACAGCCATGACCGCTAAATCCCCGACGCTGAAACCACTGATTCCGGCGCAGCGCAGCGCCGTCATCCCCGGCGATAACATTTGGCTTAGCGCCTCTGCAGGAACCGGCAAAACGCAGGTTTTAACTGCGCGTGTGATCCGGTTGCTGTTGGAAAGCGATGTCGAACCTGAAAATCTTTTGTGCATCACCTTTACCAAGGCTGGCGCGTCCGAAATGGCGGACCGAATTAATGAGCTTTTGGCGTCTTGGGTACAGCGGGAAGATGGAGCGCTGTTTCACGACCTTGAAGCCATTGGTGCGAACGCGGGACCAGACGCCCGAAAACGCGCACGTCAGCTTTTTGCAAAGGTGTTGGACGCGCCCGGCGGCGGCTTACAAATACTGACCATCCATAGTTTCTGCCAGTCGTTGCTAGGCAGCTTCCCCGAAGAAGCCGGATTGGTTCCGGGGTTCAAACCGATTGAGGGACGCGAGCAGCAAGAATTGTTGCGCGAAGCCTTGGTCAAACTGGTGCTTGAAGCCGAAGCGCGCGGCGATACGAAAATGGTCACGGAGCTGCAGGAACTTTCCCTGAATATGGGCGAGGACGGGGCGCTGCGGTTCCTGCATAGGGCGGCGGCATCGCCCGATGTCATGACTATGATACCCAATGATGCAGGCGCGGTGGTCTGGGCACGGCGACTGGCAGGCGTTCATTTCGACGGCCCTGTTGAGGATATGCTGGAAGACGCCTTTGCCGACGCGCCCATTCCGCGCGCGACATTGCAGGCGGTCATTGATGCCAACCTTTTGTGGAGCAATAACAAGGCAGATAGCCGCGGCGGCAAACGTGCGGCAGTCCTTCAGGATTGGCTATCGCGAACACCAACCGAACGCGCGGCGCTCTTGACCGATCTGCATCGTTGTTGGTCAACGGCCAAGGGTGATCCCCAGATTTCGACGAGCGGACATACGCCGACGACGGAGGTCTATGCCGAACACGCGCTCGAAATGTTCAACTGGACCAACCAACTATTGGGCGAAGTGACACGTGCGCAATATGCCGACAGGTTGGCGCGCGCATTGTGCATCGGCAAGGAATTTGCGGCGCAATATAGCCGCGCCAAACATGCCATCGGCGTGGTTGATTTTGATGATATGATCCGGCGCACCGCCGAACTTTTGCAGCATGGCCAAATGGCGCAATGGGTGCGGTTTAAACTCGACAAGCAGATTGACCATATCTTGGTTGATGAGGCGCAGGACACCAACAAAGCGCAATGGGATATCATCAGCGCGCTGAGCGACGATTTTTACAGCGGCATGGGTGCCAATCCGGAAAAGAACCGCACGCTGTTTTCCGTCGGTGATTTCAAACAAGCGATCTACGGGTTTCAGGGGACCGCGCCCGAACGATATGAGGAAGCGGGCCGCTATTTTGCCGAACGCATTGATGCCGCCGGAAGCGAACTGAAACGGCTCACCTTGTCGCGCAGTTTCCGTTCGACCGCGCCGATACTCGATTTTGTAAACGCCGTGATCGATGGGTCTGGCCCTGCCGATTTTGGCATCAACGATAGCATTGACCCGCATTACAGCGAAAAGCCGCATTTTGGCATGGTTGAGCTTTTGCAGCCGATATCCGCAAAGCCGAACATAGTGGACGATAGTGATGCGTCGGAAGAGGAAGAAGACTGGTTCAGCGACGAAAAACGCGCATTGGCCGAACGATTGGCCGATCATGCGAAAGCGCTCATTGACGAGAGGCCTTGGCTGGAGAGTCAGGGGCGTCATTTGGAGCCGGGCGACATCATGTTCCTGTTGCGCAGCCGCGGTGACATGGCGTCGCTGCTGATCGCGCAATTGCACGAACGCAACGTCGCGGTCGCGGGCATCGATAGGCTGAAGCTTTTGCAGCCATTGGTGGTGCAAGATCTGCTGGCGGCAATCAAATTTGTGCTTCAACCGAATGACGACCTCAGCCTTGCATGCTTGCTCGTCTCGCCCATCATCGGGTGGACGCAGGAACAGTTGCTGGCGCACGGCTATGTCGGGGATCGCGAAGGCAGCCTGTGGCAGCATATCCGCGGGAAGCCCGAACTTGCCGATGATCTTGCGCCGTTGCGCGATATGCTGGCTGCGGCTGATTTCACGACCGTATATCATTTCCTCGAACAAATTCTGTCCGGACCTATTGGCGCGCGGCGCAAATTTACCGCGCGTTTGGGACGCGAGGTTTTGGTTCCTATCGAAGAAATGTTGAATTCGGCACTTCAGTTCGAACAACAGCATGGCGGTGGCCTGCAAAAGTTCATGGCGTGGTTCGACCGCGGTGAAATTGAAATCAAACGCGAAAGCGACAACAGCACCAAGGAAGTCCGGGTTATGACCGTCCATGGTGCCAAGGGCTTGCAAGCGCCCGTGGTCATTTTGGCGGACATTACGTCTGATCCCACCAAAAAGCCTGATCAGTCGGTTGAGTTGTTGATGGATGAGGGGCAACGCACGCCGTTGCTGCCCATTCGCAAAAGTGAACAGTCAGGCCGTTTGCAAGACATCGTCGAGATGCAGAAAACTCGCGAACTGCAGGAATATAAGCGGTTATTATATGTGGCCATCACGCGCGCCGAAGAGCGGCTAATTATGGCAGGGTCGTTGGGCATTAGCCGCAAGGGCGAGGCGCCTGCCGAAAGCTGGTGCGCCGCGATTGAAAAAGGCATGACGGCGCTTGGCTGCAGTTGGGAGGAAGACCCGCGCTGGGGCAGGGTGATGCGCCATGTGGGCGCGGAAGGCGCGTCCATGGTCGTGCCGGTAACTTCTGCGAAACAGCAGTCGCCGACCGTACCTCGGCCAGCCAGCCCCGAATGGCTATTCGCGCCTGCACCAATTGAGCAGCGCCCACCGCGTCCTTTGGTGCCATCGCGGCTTGACGATGACGATTATGGCGATGCCCCTGCAAATGCAGCGATACGCAAAGCCGCCAACCGTGGGAAGCTGATCCACGCTTTGTTCGAACGCATCACGGATAGCGAGTCGCTCAAAACTGCGGCGCAATGGCTCGCAGTTCAGGCACGAAACGACGATATAGATCCGGCCCAATTGTCGGCGGAAGTGAACGCGGTTATCGCCGATCCGGTCTGTGCGCCGTTATTCGGTCCACAGGCGCGCGCCGAGGTCCCGCTTGTGGCTGTTGTGGGCGAAACCGTGATCAATGGCCGTATTGACCGGCTGCTCGTCGAACCAGGATTGGTTCGCGCGGTCGATTTCAAAACGGGCCGAAGCATCCCCACTGATGCACATAGCGTCCCCGTTCCGCATTTGCGCCAAATGGCACATTATCGCACGGCGCTGCAGACGATTTTCCCGGATTGCAAAATTGAGGTCGCTTTGCTGTTTACGCACGCACCCCGGTTTATCACGCTTTCGGACGAGATATTGGCGCCTCATTATCCTGCCTCTTGACGGCAGAACAAAAACTATCTGCCTTGGTCCTTGTCAGCATTTGGCTGTGGGCATACATGGGTGGCAACAAAGGAGACGAACATGGCTACCAAATCCGTAGGCGATAATGATTTCGCATCAGAAGTACTGGCATCGGGCAAACCCGTATTGGTCGATTTTTGGGCCGAATGGTGTGGTCCATGCAAAATGATTGGCCCAAGCCTTGAAGAAATCAGCGAAGAGCTCGCTGGGCAGGTCGAGATCGTGAAGCTGAACATCGACGATCATCCCGATACGCCAGCAAAATATGGCGTGCGCGGTATCCCAACGATGATCCTGTTTAAAGGCGGCGAAATTGCGGACACGAAAGTCGGCGCTGCGCCAAAGGCTCAGCTGAAAAGCTGGTTGGAAGCCGCGCTTTAACTGCGATAATCGGCGTTGATGCTGATGTAGCCGTGGGTTAGGTCGCAGGTCCAGACCGTTGCACGCCCGGCCCCGATACCAAGATCAACGCCGATTTGAATTTCATTCTGCTTAAGATGTTGCGCCACCGGCGCTTCATCATATCCGGCGACCGCTAGGCCATTGCGCGCAACTTGCGTTGCCCCGAAACTGATGGATAGGCTGTCGCGGTTTGCAGGCTCTCCTGCTTTGCCAACGGCCATAACGACGCGGCCCCAATTGGCATCTTCACCGGCAATCGCGGTTTTGACCAACGGTGAATTGGCAATGGCCAAGCCGATCCGCCGCGCGCTGTCATCGTTTGCAGCGCCGGACACGTTGATTTCGATAAACTTCTGCGCGCCTTCGCCATCGCGGACAACGAGATGCGCCAGCTGACGGCAGATGTCGTGAAGCGCCGCAGCAAACGCGTCCGCGCCAGCATCGTCATATGACGTAAGCGGGCTATTGCCGGCTTTGCCCGTTGCAAATGCCAACACAGTATCGCTGGTCGATGTGTCGCTATCGACCGTGATACAGCTGAAACTGGTTTTGTTGGAAGCCGATAACATCTGCTGCAGAAAAGCGGCGTCGACTGCGGCGTCGGAGAAAATATAGCCAAGCATGGTTGCCATGTCTGGGGCAATCATGCCTGAACCCTTGATGATGCCAACGATCTGGACTTTGCGGCCATCGACCATGGCACTCGCGGTTGCGCCTTTTGCAAAGGTGTCGGTGGTTCCGATCGTATGCGTCACGTCTTCCCAACTGCAGGGTGCCGCTTCAAAGACTGCGGTCAGTCCGGCCTGTGCTTTGTCGATGGGCAGGGGAACGCCAATAACACCCGTGGACGAAACGAAAATTTCCGAAGCATCGCAGTTCAAATGGCCTGCAACTTGCGCGGTAATCGCGTCCACTGCGTCCTTGCCGCGCTGGCCGGTAAAGGCATTGCTGTTTCCGGCATTCACCACCAAAGCGCGCGCGCGGCCATGCGCCAAATTCGCACGGCAAAGGTCAACCTCGGCAGAGCAGCATATATTTTGTGTGGTGACGCCAGCGACCGTTGTGCCTTCGTCCAGCGCGATATAGCTTAAGTCGCAGCGACCCCAATCCTTATACCCAGCACGCGCCACACGGGGCGTTGCACCCGCGATTTCGGGCATGATGGGAAATGGTTTTGCGAGCGGTGATTTTACTAACACTTAAGAAACCTTTTGCTAAACCCCCGACAGATCAGGGAGAACAAAGACATGCTTTTTTATTCGGTGCTGGCGCTAGCATCAATTGTGGCCGAAACAAACGCCGAAAAACCTGCGCCGCCTCCACCGGTTTCATTCGCTTCCACTGTTAGTTGAACCCTCGATGGCGCTCCGTTTCTGGATAGTGACGGCAAGTCACAGGCCAAACGCATCAAGTTCCGCATATCGGTGGAACATGAAGACCTGAAGACAGGCGCAGCCAGTAAGTAGGCAGCGCGCCTTGGGTGTGGACTTTGCCGCTGCGGCTAACTATATCCACCAAAGCACCGAACAGGGCCATATATGCGCATATTGATTTACTTACTGGCGATGTTGAGCGGATTTTCCGCTGCGGAGGCTGCGCGCCCCGTTTCTTCATCGTCCATGTCAGTGGATTCGGCCGCAGTTCAGGCTTACGTCACCGCTTCTGCTCAGGAAGCCGATAAAGCGTTTGAGCAGCCGGTGCATGTGACGCC
>DBOA01000021.1 GCA_002299195.1 Sphingomonadales bacterium UBA658 | reverse complement strand
TTGAAATTCGGCGCAGCACGCGTGGTTGGTGCAACGACATAAGGGTTTGGATCGCGATGATGGATCGCCGCGACGACATAGCCTTTTGACGCAAGATTCTCGGTCAACCACGTCATGACCGCCGGGTTGTTGCTATAGCCATGGCTTATAATGACCAAGGGGTGCTTGCTGCCTGCGGCCGGCGCGCCCGCAACCGCGATACCCTGTTGCGTGAACGTGACCGGCGGAAGCGGTGGCTCTGCCCATAAGCTGCCGCGATACAGGACTGGCTTGGCACCCTTTTTCGCCGTGGCGGGGTACCAGATGTCCACCTGCACATTGCGGTCGACGAGACGAACGCTGACGGGGTCCGCATTTGCATTTTCTACGTCGGGCTGGTCATGATGCGAGAAGGTAACGGACCGAAAGCCAACGCCATAAGCACCCAACGCCGCAAGCTCCGGCGCATCGGCGCCCGGAACACTGGGCGGGCTGGCGTAGATAGGGGCACCCAGCAAAATCAGCATCGAAGCGATAACGCGCCGCATCATGCTATCAACTCCTCGGTTTCGGCCGAAGCCGACGGCCACGCCAATTGCTGTGCCATCCATGGATATTCCTCGATGAGCGGCGGGAAGATTTTTTCCTGCAACACCTGCTGGCACAAAGCCGCCGTTAGGCTGGGGATATTGCCCAATTCATCGATCCGCGCGACGACTTGAACCGACCGTGAAAACCGCCCCCTCGTCATCGGCTCGGCGCGCAGCTGGGAGAGCAGTTCGGGCACCGCCGCCAAGCAAACTGGCGTGGTAATCGCCCAACCAATCCCCGCAGCCACCAATGCCAATTGTTGATGCGACGATTCGACTTCAACCATTTGCGGCAGTTTCAGCTTCATCCGGACAATCTGACGCTCAATCTGCTGCCCCGTTCCGGTAAGCCGCGAAAAGCGGATGAACGGCAATGACGATGGCAAGCCGACAAGATCGAGCGGCTCTCGAAAATCTTTGGGGAAGACGAGAATGAAGCTTTCCTCAAACACCGGGTGCAGCTCGACTGTGTCACGATGCTCAAGATTGAAGCTGCCGGTCACGAGCATATCAATGTCGCGCGCCAGAAACTCGCCCTGATGCTCCATGGAGATACCAGAACGGATATTCCACCGGTCTGCCCGCGAACCGAGGCTATGCAAAATCGGTGCGGTCAGTTGGTTGGCAAGGCTGAACGACATCGCGACGGTAATGCTCGATATCGGCAAGTTTGCGCCTTCACGCACTTCGTCATAGGCCAGTCTGGCGTGGGCAATCAGCTTTTGCCCGCGCGCAAAGAGCGACTTGCCGCTCGCCGTCAGGCCCAATGGCCGCATCGTGCGGTCGAACAAAGACGCGCCTATGCCGGCCTCAAGCTTCGCAATGGTTTGAGAAACCGCCGATTGTGTCACCTGCAAATGGGATGCGCATTGCGACATGCCGCCAAGTTCGACGGTCATCACGAATACTTCGAGCGCGTGCAGATCGAATTCTTGTGGCAGTTTCATGCAGCAACCCTCCCAAGCGTGCAGGTATAGCCAATGGCTAATATTACCTCAGCTAATGGCTATTCGAGACCGCCAGTAATAGTGCTATGCATTTTCGACATAGCCAGATTATCCGCCAGCGGCGTTGCAGGCTTGCATCACTTTTCTGGACGTCGGCGCAGCGGCAAAAGGTCCGCTTATGTGTTGCCGCTGCAGTCCGGATTGCGATGCATCGCCAACAATCCTCTGAGCGTACCCAGACACATACACAGCAATATCAAAGCCAAGGGCAAGCCTGTGGCGATTGCACCCGCCTGAAGCGATGTGAGGCCTCCGCTGAGCAACAGCACGACACCAATACCGCCCACCGCGACCAGCCAGATGGTCTTTTGCCGAAGCAAAGTATCGGTGCGTCCGCCCGCGGTCATGGTGTCAATCACCAGCGTGCCCGAGTCCCAGCCCGTCACGAAAAAGATCAGGATCAAGCCAATGGCAACAAATGAGGTGAGCTGCGCCCAAGGCAACGTACCGAGCAGCACAAACAGCTGCGTATCCAGCGATGCTTTGGCCAAGTCCGCACCATTGCCGGCAACGATTTGCGCGATGCTCGCGTCCCCAAATATCGTCAGCCACAAGATGCCAAGCAGGCTGGGTGCGATCATGGCCCCGGCAATGAATTCACGCACCGTCCGGCCCAATGAAATGCGCGCCATGAACATGCCCACAAATGGGGCCCAGCTGATCCACCATGCCCAGTAATAGACCGACCAATCATTGTAAAATCCGGTGTCGGTGCGGCCAACCGGATTTGATAATGCCGGCAGAAATTTCAGATAGTTGACGATATTGGTCGCAAGATCGCCGATCAACTGAAGCGTGGATCCGGTGGTTAAGACAAAGACCAGCAAGGCAAAGGCAACCCACATGTTGACCTCGCTCAAAATGCGGATGCCGCGGTCAATACCACCCCGGATCGACAAAAACGTAATGCCCGCCATCACCGCTATCAACGCCAGGATCGTGAGTGACGAGCTCGTTATGCCGTAAAGATAGACGATTCCCGCCATCGCTTGCTGCGCACCAAGCCCAAGCGACGTGGCCAGTCCAAAGATAGTCGCAAGGACCGCAAGCACTTCAATGACGTCTCCTGTGCGGCCCCAAACCGCCTTTCCAAATAAGGGGTAGAATGCCGACCGCATCGACAGCGGCATTTTGAAATCAAAGCGAAAGAGCGCAAGCGCCAGACCGGTGACCGCAAAAATGGCCCATGGATGCAATGCCCAGTCAAAAATGGTCGCCGCCATCGCGATACTGCGTGCCGCTTGTGCATCGCCAACAGCGCCGCCCAACGGCGCCGCAGGACCGCCTGCCATCGAAGAGGTGAAATGGGTGACTGGTTCACCCACGCCATAAAAAACCAAGCCGATGCCCATGCCTGCGCCAAACAGCATCGCAAACCACGACAATCGCGAATAATCAGGCGTAGCCCCTTTGCCGCCCAACCGGATTTTCCCCAGCGGTGAAAGTGCAACAACGACGCAAAAGATCAGCAGAAGATTCCCCGACATAATGAAGAACCAGTCGAAATGGGCAACCGCACCACTGCGCAAGGCTGCAAATAGGTCTGCCGACGCTTTCGGCGCGATCAGGCTGAATAAAATGACCGCGAACGCGATAATTGCCGTCGGGAAAAAGACAGCGGGGTTGATGTGCATCCCACCCCAATGGCGATTGGATTGGCCATAGTTCCCCAGATCTATTGCTTTGTCCCAATCCGCCAATGAACTCTCCTTAAGGTCTCAAGCCACCATCAATGGCTGGCAGCCGCCGTGAACGCCGTCCACAGCCATGCCGCAAAACTGCGCCACACCTCAACATGGAAACGGTCTTCACCCTCGCGGATGATGATGATTTCGACCGTTTCATAAATTGTTCGTGTGGCCCGACCGACCGCAAAATTGTCGAGATCAAGCGGGCAACCTGTCATCAGCAGTTCCGCTGCGCGTGGCCCTTCAAGGACGAGGCTGATAGATCGTTCGCTGATATCGGTGATAGCAACCGGCAATCCCGCGCCGGTTGGCATGGCCGTGTCTGCTGGCGTGCGCAGGAGCCATTCGTCCGGACCAAGGCATGCAATGCCACCTTCGGTCGCGCCGATTTTCTGTGGCACTTTTGCGTTGAGCAACGTTTCCAGAGCCTCGGCCGTCCGCGCCCGCAGCGAATAGCGGTTCAGCGGTGCAGCAAGGCTGATGCTGACACCATCGGCTACGTAAGGCGTGGATGAAACGGGTTCGTTCCTGGAAAGGGCATCAGACATGCAGCCGCGCTCCTTCTGCATCATAAAAAACCATGCCGCTCACTTTCGCTTCATGCGTTTTGCCCGGCATCGGGATGTGCAGCGTGCCGCCCATCATTTCATGCCCACCTGCCACTAAGGCAAAAGCGATCGACCGGCCGAGCGCTTCGCTCCAGTAGGAAGAGGTCACATGGCCGATCATCGTCATCGGGATTGGCTGGCGCGGGTCGGCAACAATCTGCGCACCTTCTTCCAGCACAACATTGGGATCATCGGTCAGCAACCCAACCAATTGTTTCCGTCCCGGCGCAACAATGTCAGGCCGTGCCATTGACCGTTTACCGACAAAGTCAGGCTTTTTCTTGCCCACCGCCCAATCGAGCCCTGCATCAAACGGGGTTATGGTACCGTCGGTATCTTGCCCTACGATGATGAAGCCCTTTTCGGCGCGCAGCACATGCATAGCCTCTGTGCCATAGGGGGTGATGTCAAATTTCGCACCCTCTGCCATCAGCCGTTCCCACAAAGCGCGGCCATAAGCGGTCGGCACGTTGATTTCGAAACCAAGTTCGCCCGTGAAGCTCACCCGGAACAGGCGCGTTGGAATGCCGCAGATTGTGCCTTCGCGAATGGCCATATGCGGGAAAGCATCGGCGGACAGGTCAATGCCCTCGACCAGTGGTTCCAACAATTTGCGCGCATTTGGACCTTGCAGCGCAATAACCGCATATTGCTCGGTCGTGCTGGTCAACCAGACGTCAAGATCAGGCCATTCGGTCTGGAGATAATCCTCCATCATATTCAGCACACGCGCGGCACCGCCGGTTGTGGTCGTCAGATGGAACCGGTCGGGCGCCAACCGCGCCGAAACACCATCATCGGTGATGAAGCCGTCCTCTTTCAAAAGCAGCCCATAGCGGCAGCGGCCTGGCTCAAGCGCTTTCCAGGGGTTGGTATACATGCGGTTCAAGAATTCGGCGGCATCGGGGCCAACGACTTCAATCTTGCCCAAGGTCGACGCGTCAAAAATGCCGACTGACGACCGCACCGCAACGCATTCGCGGTTCACCGCCGCGTGCATGTCCTCACCTATTTTGGGGAAATAACGCGCGCGCCGCCACTGTGCGACCAGTTCAAACACAGCGCCATTTTCCGCGGCCCAGCCATCAATGTTGGTCGTCCGTGTCGGTTGGAACAATGCGCCCTTCGCATGCCCCGCGAGTGCACCGAAAGTCTGCGGCGTATATGGCGGACGAAAGCTTGTCAGACCAATATCGGTCACCGGCTTGGCAAGCGCTGTTGATGCAATCTGCAAGCCATTGAGGTTCGATGTCTTGCCCTGATCGGTCGCCATGCCGTTGGTTGTGTAGCGCTTGATATGCTCGATAGAGCGAAAGCCCTCACGCACCGCGAGCTTGATATCCTTTGCCGTGACGTCATTCTGGAAATCAACAAAGGCCTTTATCCGGCTTTGGTCCTTGGGCGTTGGCAACACATCAATAATTGCGCCGGTACCAAAATCCCAACCGCCTGAACATGCCCCGACACAGCGTACATTTTCGTTCGGTTGATCGGGAACATAGGCGCCGATGTCATCGCGCCATGCAAGCGATCCTTTGCTGTGCGACCATAAATGCACACTCGGCGTCCAGCCGCCAGCCATCAACAGCGTATCGCAATCGATGCGCGCGCCGACATAATCGTCATTATTGCAGATCTGGATGGATGTGACGCTGTGCCGGCCATGTACGCCAGTGACGCTATGGTTGAGGTGCACGTTGATGCCAAGGCGGTTGGCCTCGTCCAGTAGCGCAGAGGACACCTCGGTGCGTACATCGATGATCGACTGTATACGGACACCCGCTTTTGCCAAGGCAAACACATCATGCCAGCCGCTGTCATGCGCGGT
>DBOA01000096.1 GCA_002299195.1 Sphingomonadales bacterium UBA658 | reverse complement strand
GATAAACGCCCTTCGACAGGCTCAGGGCTACGGTGAGTGTTGACGATTCCAGTTTGGCAACGCAAGGAACCATCCATGTCCGAGCTTAAACTCTTCAACAGCCTGACCCGGCAACTGGAAACCTTCACACCCGTCCATGATGGCGAGGCGCGGGTCTATACCTGCGGCCCGACGGTCTATAATTACCCGCACATCGGCAACATGCGCGCATATGTTTTTGCCGACACGCTTGGCCGGGTGCTGTCATATAAGGGCTATAAGCTCACCCATGTCATCAACATCACCGATGTCGGCCACCTGACCGACGACGCCGATGCCGGCGAGGACAAGATGGAGAAGATGGCGGCGGAAAAGGCGCAGTCGATCTGGGACATCGCAAAGCATTATACGCAAGCCTATTGGGACGACATTAAGGCGCTGAACATCCGTCAGCCCGCGCATTGGTCGATTGCAACCGAATATGTGCCCGCGATGATCGCCTATGCCACCAGCATTGCCGACAAGCATTGCTACGAACTGGAATCGGGCCTGTATTTCGACACCTCGACCGTTGCCAATTATGGCGCATTGGCCCGCGCCAAGACCGAGGACGGAGAGGGCCGCATCGAAGAGGTCGAAGGCAAACGCCACGCCGCCGACTTTGCCATTTGGCGCAAGACACCAGCGGGCGAAACACGGCAAATGGAGTGGGACAGCCCATGGGGCAAAGGCGCGCCGGGCTGGCATTTGGAATGCTCGGTCATGTCAGAGGCGCTGCTTGGCCTGCCGTTTGACATCCACACCGGCGGCATCGACCACCGCGAAATTCACCACCCCAATGAAATCGCGCAAAATCAAGCGCGCTGCGGCGGTGACCACAGCGGCGCACAATTTTGGATGCACAACAATTTCCTGATCGAACGCAGCGGCAAGATGAGCAAATCATCGGGCGAATTTCTGCGCGTGCAATTGCTGATCGACAAGGGCTTCCACCCCCTCGCCTACCGCCTGATGTGCCTGCAAGCGCATTACCGCAGCGAGCTGGAGTTTAGCTGGGAGGGATTGCAGGCGGCGTTTGTGCGGTTGAAGCGGATGGTGATGGCTGTCTCAAACCTCAAGGCCCGTCATGCTGAACTCGTTTCAGCATCTTACTTAGCGACGTCGGAAAGTAAGACCCTGAAACAAGTTCAGGGTGACGTTGCTCCGGCGATTTCGGCGGCGCTTAACGATTTTGCGGCGGCTGTTTCAGATGACCTCAACACGGCTGTCGCAATAACATCGCTAGAAACGCTCGTCGGCTTGAAGAAGGTCGACGCTGCACAGCATCTTGCTGCGATTGCCGAGATGGACGCAGTTCTGGGTCTGAACCTTAATAGCCTCACCCGCACCGACCTGCGCATCCGGCCTAAATCAGCCGTCATCACCGAAGCCGAAATCGAAACCGCCCTCACCGCACGCAAAGACGCGCGCGCCGAAAAAGACTTCGCCAAGTCTGACGCCATCCGCGACGACCTCATCGCCAAAGGCGTTGAAGTCATGGACGGCGACCCGCTTGGTTGGGATTGGAAGTTGGATATATGATGCTCAAAATTGCTCGGCTCATCCTTGCGGCTATCCACGCGTTGCCCGCGCTGGCGCTATTCCGTCCGGCGATGATTGGGCAGCTTTACCGCGTCGATAGCGATAACCCCTTGTTTCTGTTGCTGCATCATCGCGCTGCGCTGTTCCTCGTTATCTTTCTGCTTGCTGTCTGGGCTGCTTTTGACCCTGCCAGCCGCCGCATTGCCAGCGTCGGCGTCAACATGGTGTCATTCTTGGTTCTCTATTGGTCTGCAGGCTCGCCGCCAGCGCTGAAAACCATTGCGATGACCGATCTTGTCGGCATCCCGTTCTTAATCTTTGTAACTTGGAAGGCTTTTGCCGCATGACCAAAACGAAACTCGTGATGTCAGGCCTTGTGCGCCCCCTCATTGAACCGCGCTTGCCAGATTGGATCGAACCGCATTTCTTCATGTCGAAGGACGAGGCGCTCGCGCTCGCGCCGCAGGCGGAGATTGGCTGGTTCGACATGTATGACAAGGGCGATATGGCCACGGTCATCAATGCCGCGACCAACATGAAATGGCTGAACAGCATCTATGCCGGCGTCGACGGCATGCCACTGGCGCAGTTGAAGGCGCAGGGCTGCGTTGTCACCAATGGCGCAGGCATCAACGCGATTACCATCGCCGAATATGTCGTCATGGGCATGCTGACCGTCGCCAAAAACTATCGCGAAGTTGTCCGCGCGCAGGAACGCCGCGAATGGCTGCTCGATTCGCCCGGCAAGGTTGAACTGTTCGGTTCCAAGGCTTTGCTGCTTGGCTATGGCGCGATTGGGAAGCTGATTGAAGAGCGGCTGAAGCCCTTTGGCGTCGATGTCACCATTGTGCGCCGCTCGGCAGGTCCAAACACGCTGACGCCGGATCAATGGCGCGCGCAATTGGGCGATTTTGACTGGGTCATCCTCGCCGTTCCCGCCACTGCGGAAACCGACGGCATGATTGGCGCAGACGAACTTGCCGCGATGAAAAATAGCGCAACGCTCATCAACATCGCGCGCGGTTCCGTCATTGATCAGGACGCATTGGTCGCCGCGTTGCAAGACAAGCACATCGCCAATGCGTTCCTTGATGTGACGACGCCCGAACCTTTGCCAGCGGACCATGTCCTGTGGACGCTCGACAACGCGCATGTCACCATGCACCTGTCGGGCCGCGCGCAGGACAAAATGTTTGTGCGTTCCGCCACGCGCTTCTTCGAAAATCTCGAACGCTACCGCCAAGGCGCACCGCTCGCGCCAATGGTAAACCTCGATCTGGGATATTAACAACCACCATAGCCCTGAGCAGCAGCCGCAAAGCGGCTGTGTCCGTCGAAGGGCGCTTATCGGTCGTGGCGCCACCCCCGACAGGCGTGCTTCGACAGGCTCAGCACTTACGGTATAGGAGAACACGTCATGCCCCATAACCCCGCCGAAATCTGGCACAAAGTTGCCCTGTCACGCGATGTTGATACGATAGCCGCCATCCTGCACGACGATTGTGTGTTTGAAAGCCCGGTTGTCCACTCGCCGCAAGTGGGCAAGGCCATAACGGCCAAATATCTCGCCGCAGCTGGCCACACGCTCGGCAATGCCGAATTTGCCTATGTCGGCGAATGGCACCGCGAAAACAGCGCCATCCTGGAATTCAAGACCGTGATCGACGGTATCGCGATCAATGGTATCGACATGATCACCTGCGATGATGATGGCCTTATCACCCATTTCAAGGTCATGGTTCGCCCGTTGAAGGCAATGAATATGCTCCACCAGAAAATGGGCGAGATGCTGCAGCATATGAGCGCATAAGCATATGCCGACCGGAGAAACATCCAGCCGGTGGCGCATTTTCGTACCGAAACTTGCCGGCGCAAGCTTGCATGACCGGTTGATTGCATGTGCCGGTGCTGGCCTTGGCGTCCTTGTTGCGGCGCTGGCGGGGCTTGGTGTTCAGGACATATTCCCCGCTTTGCCATTCCTGATTGCCCCCATTGGCGCATCGGCGGTGCTGGTTTTCGTGGTGCCCTCAAGCCCATTGGCACAGCCATGGCCCGTATTTGGCGGCAATGTGATTTCCGCGTTGGTCGGCGTGACGGTGCTGCATATGGTACCCGTCACCTTTGCCGCGATCGCCATTGCAGTGGCTGCGTCGATATTGTTGATGTCGTTGCTGCGTTGCCTTCATCCGCCCAGCGGCGCTGTTGCCATCACGACCATATTGGGCGGCCAAGCCATTGTCGATGCGGGATATATATACCCCCTGTCCATCGTCGCTGCCAATTCCGCGGCATTGCTTGCGGCAGGATGGTTATTCCACCGCTTCAGCGGCCACAGCTATCCACATCGCGCGGTTCCTGCGCCTACCCTGCCCGTTGGCCTCTTGCGGGCCGATATCGATCAGGCCGTGCAGGAAGCGCATGAAAGCTTCGGCATTGATCTGGCTGACCTAGAAGCGTTGCTCCTCACCGCCGAACGCATCGCCGAACAGCGGCGCGGCACACGGTAACAACACAACAAAAAAGGCCGGAAGGTTTCCCCTCCGGCCCATTTTCTGTGCTTCAAAAAGCGTTGGACGATTAGAAGTCCATACCGCCCATGCCGCCCATTCCGCCCATGCCGCCTGGCATGCCGCCGGCGCCAGCAGCCTTATCTTCTGGCGCGTCGGAAATGGCAGCTTCCGTGGTGATCAACAGACCAGCAACCGATGCCGCGTCTTGCAACGCTGTACGGACAACCTTGGTTGGGTCGATAACGCCCGAAGCTACGAGGTTTTCGTAAACGTCGGTCGATGCGTTGAAGCCCATGGTTTCGTCGTTTTCACGAAGCAGGTTGCCCGAGACAACGGCACCGTCATATCCGGCATTGGCTGCGATCTGACGCAATGGAGCAACAATCGCCTTGCGGATGATGTCGATACCACGTGTCTGGTCGTCGTTGACGCCCTTGAGGCCTTCGAGAGCCTTTGTACCGTACAGAAGTGCAGTACCGCCGCCTGGGACGATGCCTTCTTCAACGGCTGCGCGGGTTGCGTGCAGCGCGTCATCAACGCGGTCCTTGCGCTCTTTCACTTCAACTTCGGTCGAACCACCGACCTTGATCACGGCAACACCGCCGGCGAGTTTCGCCAAACGCTCTTGCAGCTTTTCACGGTCATAATCGCTGGTCGTGTTTTCGATTTGCGCACGGATCGCTTCTACGCGGCCCTTGATCGCATCGGTTTCGCCAGCACCGTCGACGATGATGGTGTTGTCCTTGTCGATGCTGACGCGCTTGGCTTGGCCAAGCATGCCCAAGGTAACGGTTTCAAGCTTGATGCCCAGATCTTCGCTGATCATTTCACCCTTGGTGAGGATAGCGATATCTTCCAGCATCGCCTTGCGACGATCGCC
>DBOA01000182.1 GCA_002299195.1 Sphingomonadales bacterium UBA658 | reverse complement strand
TGCGCAAGGTCCGTCATGGTCATGTCGCCGGGGCTAAGCTTGCTCGTCGTGACCGCACTTACAATCTGGTTGGCGATAGGGCCGGTGTAAAATGCATCGGGTCCCTTTTTCGCCAGCAACTTCAACGTCGCGGCAAGTTGCGGATTGTTAAGCTTCATCCCTGCGGTCACGGGCGCACCGTTCCGCCAATAAATCGCACGCGCAGCGTCAAAGTTAGACCAAAGCGGCTGAATGCCCTTCAGCCGTGATTCAAGCGTCTTGTTGACGATGAACCCTTTGTCGGCAAGGCGGATGGCGGGCTTGAAAATCGTCGCCCAAGACAGCTTGCCCCATTTGCGGTGGGTTTCCGCCATAAGCTGGATATTGCCGGGAACGCCCACGGAACGTCCGCCCTGAAAAGCCTCGAGGAAACCCAGCGCTTTGCCGTCTGGTCCGACAAACCGATCGGGTGTCGCCGCGGCTGGCGCCGTCTCGCGCCCGTTGATGGTTGAAAGCACGCCCTTTGCGCTGTCCTGATACAAAAGGAAGCCGCCACCACCAATGCCGCTTGATTGCGGTTCAACGACGGTCAGCGCCAACATCATGGCCATCGCCGCATCGGCAGCGGAACCACCCTGACGTAACATTTCCATCCCCGCTTCGGTAACGCGGGGGTCGGCCGATGATGCGACACCGACATTTTCGGCAACAACCGGTTGAGCGGCAAAGACGAGTGCGCTGATCGCGAAGGACAATTTTTTCATGCCCGATACCTAGCCCGCTTCACACGGCAATGCCAAGTCCGGATTTACGCGTCAGTCCCGACGGCGTCCGAGATATTGGCAAACCCGTCGCGCTGCAAAAGCCTCTGCAGCTGCCGGTTGATTTTAAGCGCCAGTCCGGGACCATGATACACAAGCGCACTGTAAATCTGCACCAACGATGCGCCTGCACGGATGCGCGCATAGGCATCTTCGGCAGATGCAATCCCACCAACGCCAATCAAGCCCAGCTTGCCCCCACTCGCCTTGCGAAAATCAATGAGGCGTTGCTGCGCAAGGTCGCGCAAGGGCGCACCCGACAAGCCGCCCGTTTCGCCTGCATGTTTCGATTGCAGGTCAGGCCGCGAAATGGTGGTGTTCGATACGATCAAAGCTGCAACACCCCGCGCCATCGCCACGCTGACAATGTCGTCAATGTCGGCGGGTTGCAAATCGGGCGCGACTTTCAGGAAGACCGGCGTTGCCCGCGACCGCGCAGCCATAACCTGCGCCAACAGGTCATCCAGCGCCGCCTTGTCCTGCAGCGCACGTAGCCCTGGCGTATTGGGGGAGCTGATGTTGACCGTCAAATAATCGGCCAGAGGCTCCATATTGCGCACACCGATGACATAATCGGCAATGCGGTCAGCGCTGTCCTTGTTGGCGCCGATATTAATGCCCAGCGGCCCTGCCAATGCCGCGTCCGGAATATTCTGCAGCCGCGCGATAGCCGCCGCCTGTCCTTCGTTGTTGAAACCCATGCGGTTGATGACCGCTGCGTCCTCGACCAACCGGAACAAGCGCGGTTTTGGGTTACCCGCCTGCGGCAACGGCGTTAACGTGCCGACCTCGGTAAACCCAAAGCCAAGGCGCATGATCTCAACGGGTACTTCGGCGTTTTTGTCATAGCCCGGCGCAAGCCCAACGGGATTTGCAAAGTGCAGCCCGGCAAAGCGTTGCTCTAAAGCAGCGTCCTGCGTTCCCACAGACGGGATCGGCAACATTTTCAGTGCCGTAAGGGACATGTTGTGGGCGGTTTCGGCATCTGCCTGAAACAAAAACGGGCGTGCAAGTCGGTAAAACATTGCGGTGCTATTCACGAGTCGCGTGCAAGGTGCAACGGCGGGATTAAGTTCATGAAGCGTACCAAGATGATTTTGGCCGCAAATGTCCGATTTTTATGGGGTAGTGACGATTCTGTCCAATCCGATTTTACCAAAATTTTTCATGGCCGTGGCGCGACCCGAGGGCTCCATCGTTGTAAAACTGGAGTTCTTTTCCTTTTAGACCCGCTTCACAGCAGGTCTTTTTTTGTCATTATGCGTCGCAGATATTTCACCGCGGCTATCGTCTCTTCCCTGCCGGCCGACGACTATTCCTTCGGTGCATCCGCTTCTTGGCTTTGCGGCTTTGCTTTACGGCGGCGGAGATTGGCACGCAGGGCCTCACGCAACCGTTCGGCCTTAATCCGCTCTTTGTCTTGCGCGTCTTTTGCCAATTGCGTTCTCCGATCCATTCTGCCTGCTCGCGCACCCGATGCCAAATCGCCCACAAAGGCGCAAGCCGCTTGACAACAGCCCCGTCCCTTCGCATAGGGCCGCACCTTCGGTGTATGCTGCTGTAGCTCAGTGGTAGAGCGCGTCATTGGTAATGACGAGGTCGGGAGTTCAATCCTCCCCAGCAGCACCAGGAAGTCCCCAATATCTTCAGCGATTTCAGACTTCTGGCTTAGAGCAGAAATTGTCGCCTAACTTCCGTTACTTGCTATCGTTAATTTTGCAGATCTGCTGCGAGAGACACCTTGTGGTGGCGCGATCTCGCCAAAAAGCCCCGGAGTTCTCCGGGGCCCTATTTCGTGGCACCACTTTTGTTTTGAGGCAGCGCTAACTAAACCCGAGAAATTGCCGCTGCTGCTGCCATTCCATAGGGATATCTGCACAGCGCATCAGGTGCCGGGCAGTCAGTTGAACAGGCTGCCGACCATCGAGAATGGCGGTTATGATGTCCGGTGCTAGCCAAGACATCCTTGCAAGCCGATGCAAATGCCGCTTTTCATAACGTGATACTGCTGGAATTTCTTCGCCGGTTAGGAGATGCTCTCTTGCTGCCAAACCCAGTCTCATGCATCGTTGGCAAAGCTGCCTTTGCTGCGGATGGTAGAATGTTTGCTATGGGCTTGGCCGCTGGCGGTGCGGCATTGGCGATACCCGCCGCCAGCGCCAGCGAGCTTGCCAGCAACACCTGCTTCTCACCCAGCCGCAACATATCGTCAGTGCTAATTGCGCGCACCCACGACTTGCCGCGACACGCGGCAGGAATGCCAGCAGGGCCAATGTCGCGCAGGCGGCGATTATAACCGGCGACATAGCCATCGATAAGCAGCAGCGCCTCGCGACCCTGCGCTTTGGCGCTGCGCCGTAATGCGGACACATCGACGGCGGCCCGAAAGAACAGGTCCGACGTCAGATTTTCAACCTCGCCAAAGGCCAGCACAGCCTTTGCCTTTGGCCCGAAATGCAACGACCGCTCGCCCGCAATCGTCATAAATTCCTCGGCAAGCAGGCACAAATTATCTTCGGCATAAGCATAGCCGACACCATAGCCGATCCCGCGCCAATCCTTGGCCACAACATGCGGAATGCCATATTGGGTGCGTGTGATCGTCGCGTCATAGCGCGCAGCGGCGGGCATCGGTGCCGCCAACCCCCGCGCAGCAAACAGAGCTAAGGAAAACAGGATCACACGGCTCATACAGACCTCCTCGAATGACGATGACACTTGCGACATCTACTATTTATTGACCAACATAGTAATTAGAGCGACTGGCGCATGGGCCTAAGGCCAGCACCAGGATTTTCGACATTCTCTAAAAATTTATGGCGCGCTCCGGTGGTTCACATGAACCACTATCCGTCGAGAGCGTCCGCAGCCCTCTTCGTAATACTGATAGCATAACAATGCATTTGGCAGCTGCATTTGACGGGGCAGATAACTCCAATGGTTTGCCTAGTGATAGGGCCCATGATAGAAAATCAAAAAGGAGGGGCGTCACTACACCGATCGGGGTACGGGAATCAGGTTGTATTTGAACGGCCATTTCAGCCTGAGAGCGGTGCACATCTGAATCGCAGCATTCTGGAAAACGACGTCCGGCCCAGAAACGTGAAAAGATTATAGGGAGGATGCAGGCTGATGCTAACTAAAGGCGACGAATATCCAATCCACCAGACAGCTGAGCCCATCGCATATTCCGGGACAGATCGGAACTTTTACGACCGGTATTTCTTTAATGGCTATCAGGCAGATAGCAGCGATTTTTTCGCGATCGCCTTTGGCGTTTATCCGCACCTGAACGTTGCCGATGCGCATTTTTCCTGCATCAGAGGCGACGTCCAATATTGTATTCATGCCTCCCGCTTATTGGATATGGAACGGATGGATCTCACCGTCGGGCCGATTACAATTGAGATACTCGAACCACTTAAATCACTGCGCGTTGTCGTCGACAACCATGAAGGGATATCCGCCAATCTGACCTTTGTTGGCCGCGCCTTCCCCGTTGAAGAACCGCGCTTCACCCGAAGGATCGGGCCGCGGACCTTTATGGATTATACCCGCATGACGCAAAACGGGCATTGGCAGGGCTGGATTGAAGTAGATGGCATTCGGCGGGATATCGACGGCGCTGTTGGCACGCGTGACCGCAGTTGGGGTATCCGCCCCATTGGCGCCAGCGACCCGCAGCCGACGGTTCCGCAAACGATCCCCCAATTCTACTGGCTGTGGAGCCCTGTGAATTTTCACGATGGTGCACTCTATTTTCATGTGAATGATGATGCGCAGGGCCGACACTGGAATATCCGGGCGGTATGGTGCCCGGACGGTGCAGCTGCGCATGAAATGTTGGAAAGCGACGCGTGCGAAATGGCGGTCACGCTAAAGCCCGGCTGGCGTCACGCGGAACAGGCCGTCCTGAAAGCAGAATTCGCAGATGGGCGAAATGTCACGGCCGTCTTTGAACCGGGGACAGCTTTTCTCATGCGCGGCATCGGCTACGGCCACCCGCAATGGCCACATGGTGGGTGGAAGGGTGTATTAACTGTCGAGCGCGAAGATATTGACCTGACGGCCGTTGAGGCAGGCCGCGCCGATCATCTCCACATACAGGCCGTCTCTCGCGTTACGATGACGCTGGGCAGTGAGAGCCTGACAGGTACAGGCATTCTCGAACAGTTGATCCTTGGCGCTTATGAACCGCTGGGTCTGAAGAGCATTTTCAATGATTGATGCAATCCCCGGTCTGGCCGATATGACCCCCGCTTGGTTGACGGCGCAGCTGCATAATAATGGCTATGATGCCACGGTCATGTCGGTTGAATCGCACGCCATAGGCACAGGACAGGTCGGCGCGACGTACCGCCTTAAACTCACATATGATGGCCCTGCGAACGGCGCGCCTCCGACGCTCGTGGCAAAATTGCCATCCAATGATCCAGTCAGCAAAGCTGCCGGTAGATCCTATATGACCTATATGCGTGAAAGCCGTTTTTATGCGCTTTTTGCGGGTAAGAAACCGATGGCGATACCCAACCATCTCTTTATAGCGTTTGATGACGACAGCCACGATTTTGCTTTGCTGATGCACGATCTTCCATCACATGCACCGGGCAACCAATTGCTGGTTCCAACACGGGCAGAGGCCGAACTGGCAATGGATGCGGCGGCTGGCATTCACGCGGCCTGGTGGGGCGATCCATCGCTCGACACGCTTGACTGGCTCAGCGGCACGAAAGCCGTTCCGCCCCAGATAGACAGCGAAGCGATTTATACGATGCTTTGGCCTGCATTTTGTGACCGGTATAGCGACCGGATCACCAAAGAGATGAAAATGGTCGGTGGGCGTTATTGGGGCAATATCCAAAGATGGTTAGACTCACGTTCCGGTCCGCGTTGTCTCACGCACAATGATTTTCGTCCGGATAACATGCTGTACTGCGCCGACGACAAGGACAAGCCCATCGTCATCGTCGACTGGCAAACCGTTGGTGTCGGCGAAGGTGCAAGCGACATCGCCTATTACCTTGGCACATCGATGGACCCGGCTACGCGTAAAGCAGAAGAGCACGGTCTTCTGGCGCGGTATCGAACGCAATTAGATCGGCATAACGTGCCCTTCGCAGACCTTGCCCACCAGTGGGATGCCTATCGGCTTGCGTCTTTTTCGGGAATGCTCATGGGCGTAACGGCGTCGATGGTCGTGGAACAGACCGACCGGGGCGACGCAATGTTTCTGGCTATGTCAGAGCGCTCGGCTTTGATGGCAATAGACCATGCCGAGATTGCCCTTGATTTCTAGCCTCGCAAGCAAGCGTGATCTCCATAAGCGCGACGCACGTCCGCTAAGCGCTTGACGGCAGGCGGGTTTTCCCGCCATGCGGATGGACATGCGTTTCTTCTCTGACAATGCCGCTCCGGTGCACCCCGCTGTCATGCAAGCCATGGCCGATGCCAACCATACAGACACCGCATATGATGGCGACCAATGGAGTGCGCGGCTCGATGCCGCATTCTCCGCTGTGTTCGGCCGCGATGTCGCGGTGCTGTGGGTGGCGACGGGCACAAGTGCCAACTGCCTCGCGCTGGCGTCGCTAGTTCAGCCGCATCAGGGCGTCATTTGCCACCGTGAAGCTCATATTGAGGTTGATGAATGCGGCGCGCCGGGTTTCTACACCGCTGGTGCGAAGCTGATGCTGGTCGAAGGCGAAGGCGCCAAGGTGTCGCCTGAAACGGTCGAGGCGTGTCTGAACGGCATTCGCAACGATGTGCATCAGGTGCAAGCGGCAGCATTGTCGATTACCAACGCAACCGAATATGGCATGGTCTACAGCCCTGCGGAAGTCGCGGCACTTGGTGCGTTGTGCCATGACCGCGGCCTTGGCTTGCATATGGACGGCGCGCGTTTTGCCAATGCAGTGGCGACCTTGGGCTGTGCGCCAGCCGATGTGACGGTGAACGCCGGCGTCGATGTGTTGAGTTTCGGCTTCGTCAAAAATGGCGGCATGGGGGCAGAGGCGTTGGTCTATTTTGACCCGGCACTCGCCGACGCCGCGCGCTATCGGCGTAAACGCGCTGGGCATTTGCAGTCCAAGGGCCGCTTCCTTGCGGCACAATTGTTGGCGATGCTGGAGAATGATCTGTGGCTGACCAATGCGCGTTCCGCCAACGCAGCGGCGCATATCATTGCGAGCGCGGCAGCCGAGCGATTGCTGTATCCGGTGCAAGCCAATGAGATATTCTTGCGCCTGACGCCAGCTGAGGCGGCAGCGTTGCGTGCCCAAGGTTTTGACTTTTACGACTGGGGCGTGGTCGACGAAAATTGGGGCGCGGCGCGGCTCGTCACCAGTTGGCAACATACCGAGGCCGACGTCGCCCCGCTGGCCCGCGCGATCGGTGCATTATGAGCACGGCCGGGGGGGAGAGCGTCGTAGAACCTGGATTTCTGGCGCCGCGGGTGTGGATACCCTTTATGGTGACGTCGCTCATCTGGGGATCTACTTGGCTGGTCATCCGCGATCAATTGGGCACAGTGCCGCCGACCTGGTCTGTGGCCTATCGCATGATTGTGGCCGCCATCGCTATGTTCATCCTCGTCATCGTGATGCGCCAGCCGGTGAAGATAGATCGGCCAATGGTCGGTTGGACAATCCTGCTTGGCGTGATGCAATTCGGGATGAACTACAATTTTGTCTATGCCGCTGAACATTATATCACTTCGGGATTGGTCGCAGTGGTATTCGCGCTGTTGATTGTACCCAATGCGGTGCTCGCCAAATATTGGCTTGGACGGCCAATCGGCGGAGCGTTCATATTGGGATCAGCGATTGCCTGCGTCGGGGTCGCGTTGTTGATGTTACAGGAATACCGCGCTGCCCCTATGGGCGGGACCGATGCACTGATTGGGCTATTTCTGGTGATATGTGCCGTCGCTACGGCATCGGTCTCCAATGTGCTTCAGGTGACGCCAAGGGTTGCGCGATACCCAACGATCACGATTTTGGCGTGGTCAATGTTCTGGGCCAGCTTGGCCAATGCGGCTTTTGCATTCGTCATGGATGGTCCGCCCGTCATCGACATGCGTCCCGGATATATCGGCGGTGTGCTGTATCTGAGCATCATCGGTTCGGTCGTAACCTTCCCGCTTTATTTTCGCCTCATCCGTGACATTGGCCCCGGCAAGGCTGCTTACACGGGCGTGGTCATTCCGGTCTTTGCGATGATCCTATCGACGATATTCGAAGGCTATGTCTGGTCGACATTGGCGCTGGCTGGAGGAGCACTGGTGATGGTCGGCCTCGTTGTCGCAATGCAGACGCGCAAGGCTTAGGGCACTTAAAGGGAGTTAGGTGAATGCCTTGACTCTCACCCACCAAACCGTTTCCGGCCCCGCAAGCCGGCAGCCCAATTCTATATTACTGCACGCGCAGCTAATAATGCGCTTAGGCCCTGCCGGTAATCTGCGTATTTCGGCGTCCATCCAAGCAGCCGTTTCGCCTTCATATTTGAAACACGCCGGTTTTCGGCATAGAATCCGCGCGCCATAGGCGACAGCCCTGCCCCGTCCAACGTCATCAGTGGCGGCCATTCCTGCGCCAAAAGATCGCACGCATATTCGATAACGTCATTTTGCGACGCCGGTTCATCATCGGCGATGTTGTACACGCCAGCGGGCCCATCAAATGCGGCAATGACGGCGCTAACAATGTCATCAACATGCACACGGCTAAAGATTTGTGCGGGCATATCGATCCGGTGCGCCTTGCCATCTTCGACACGTTCCAACGCGGATCGACCCGGGCCGTAGATGCCGGGTAAGCGAAAGACAGCGACGTCGTTGCGCAAGGCCTGCCATGCAAGGTCGGCATCGGCGCGGGCAGTTCGGCGCCCTTCGCCAACAGCACCGCTCTCGTCCACCCACGCACCGCCCGTGTCGCCATATACTCCCGTTGAGGACAAATAGCCGAGCCAAGAGGCGTCACCACCTGCAATCCTGTCGCCATATTTCAAAAGCACGGGGTCGCCGCCCTCTCCATTGGGTGGAACGCTCGACAAGATATGTGTGGCGTTTTCGATTGCGGCACTGACCGCCGCTTCATCGTCAAAGGCAATCGCGTCGCCGCCGCTCATCCGCCGCGTTCCGGTGACGTGCCAGCCGCTTTCACGAAGGCTTTCGGCAAGACGCGAGGCGGTGTACCCCATTCCAAATATGAGCATGTGACGGTGCATCGGCATGGGTTCGCAATCTAATGGCTTGCCGTCAAGCGCCGCAGTTGCAATTAAGCAGATAGGGAGGAACCTCGCCACGTGACCGTCGAAGTTATCAAGTCAAAATTACTGGGTGACATTGCGCACGGGTTCCTTGGCCGCGTTGGCGGCGTTTCCGCCGGCATTTATGCAGGGCTGAACTGCAGCCTTGGTTCGGATGATGTGCGCGACAATGTCATCGAAAACCGGCGGCGTGCGGTTGCTGCCGTTATGCCCGGGGCGGCACTTGCGCGGGTGTACCAAATCCATTCGCCCGATGTGGTCACCGTCACTGGCCCCATTGACCAAGATGACCCGCCCAAGGCCGATGCGCTGGTGACGGATAGGCCGAATATCCTGCTTGCGGTCCAAACCGCGGATTGCGTGCCGGTGTTATTTGCAGACAGGCAAGCCGGTGTCGTTGGTGCAGCACATTCGGGATGGAAGGGCGCATTTACAGGCGTCAATGAAAACACGATATTGGCGATGGAAGCATTGGGTGCACAGCGCGACCGAATAGCCTGCGCAATCGGCCCGTGCATTGCGCAAAAAAGCTATGAGGTTGATGCTGGTTTCTTTGAACGTTTTGCCGACGCCAACCCCGAAAATGCGCGGTTTTTCCGTGACGGCGAAGCGGATCATTATCAGTTCGATATCGAAGGCTATGTTGCCGCGCGTCTTGCCGCCGCCGGCATCACAACGGTCGAATGCATGGGGCAGGATACCTACAGCCAGCCAGACCGCTTTTTTAGCTATCGGCGCAGCTGCCACCGCAGTGAACAGGGCTATGGCGGACAAATGTCGTTGATTGGAATATGGGGCAATGCTGGTGGCTGAACAGGGCATAACACGACAACGCTTTAAATCGATCATTGGCGGCTCCGCGGGGAACTTGGTCGAATGGTATGACTGGTTCGCCTACGCGACATTCAGCATTTATTTCGCACCGTTATTTTTCCCTGAAGGCGATTTGACAGCCCAGTTGCTCAACACAGCTGCAATTTTTGCGGCTGGTTTTCTGATGCGTCCCATCGGTGCCTGGGTGATGGGTATCTATGGCGACAAGCATGGCCGAAAGGCCGGGCTTACCTTGTCCGTGTTGTTAATGGCGGGCGGATCGCTCGCCATTGCCTTTGCGCCGACCTATGCGCAGGCTGGCGTTGTTGCGCCGACGATCTTGGTCATCGCACGGATGGTCCAAGGGCTGTCCGTCGGCGGTGAATATGGGTCAAGTGCCACCTATTTGTCGGAAATGGCCCCGGCGGCGCGGCGCGGCTTTTGGTCGAGTTTCCAATATGCAACGCTAAGCGGTGGGCAGTTGCTTGCCATTTTGGTCGCCCTGATCTTGCAAGCGCTATTGAGCGAGGCGCAAATGGCCGATTGGGGCTGGCGCATTCCGTTCGTGATTGGGTCCATTCTGGCCTTGTGCGTCTATCTTTTGCGCCGGACGATGTCTGAAACAAAATCATTCACCAATATTGACCAGAAACGCGAACATTCATCGCTGAAATTGCTTTGGCGGGACCACAAACGATCCTGCATATTGGTTGCGGTGATGTCGGGTGGTGGCGGCCTGGCGTCTTATGCTTTTACCACCTATATGCTGAAATATCTGATCAACACCGCAGGTTTTGAAAAGCAAACTGCGACGTTGATTATCGCTGGCGTGTTGATTTGGTCCTTCTGTCTGCAGCCCATTGCAGGGATGCTGGCCGACCGCTTTGGGCGAAAACCGCTGCTACTCATCGCAGGCGCTGGGGTCGCGCTGGTCGCGGTGCCCATCTATACGCTGGTTGGCCAAGCCACCTCGCCCATCGTCGCGTTGGCGCTGATCCTGATCCCGATTACACTCCACGGCGGATACACCGCCAACAATGCCATGGTAAAAGCGGAGCTGTTTCCAGCCCATATCCGCGCGCTGGGCGTTGCGTTTCCTTATGCGGTGGGAAACACCATATTTGCCGGAACGCTGGAATATGTCGCTTTGTGGTTTAAAAGTACGGGCAACGAAACGGGATTTTTCTGGTATGTCGCGATTTGCGTCGGTGCGACGGTGATTGCCTATCTGATGCTTCCTGAAACGCGCGAAACGAGCTTAATCGAGGAAGATTAAGCCAGGCTGCTATCCCACTTCGACCAGGCCTTCGCTCAGGCTTTAGGATCACGCCAATCCAATATGGGCCAACCCTTGGTCGCCGCGAGGCGCGCAAGGGGCCCGTGCGGATTGGTAGCGAAGGGCTCATCAGCATAGCTGAGCAACGGGGCATCGGACACATGGTCTGAATAGGCACGGATGTGGCAGTTTTCGCGTGACAAACCATGGGCTTCCATCCAGCCTTTGACCCGTTCAAGCTTCGCCGCGTCGTAACAATTATGCCCGTCAATGCGTGCCAAAACATGTCCGGTGCTGTCCGTGGCAAGGTCCGTCGCGATGACATCATCAAAGCCAAGCCGCTTTGCGATCGCCTCGACATATAGCCGATACGACGCCGTTGCCATGACATGGCGATAGCCCGCCGCTTTTTCCTCCGCCACGCGCGCAAGCAGCTGTGGATAGACATTTTTGCCCACCACAATGTCAGCATGGCTTTCCAGATATTTGGCAAATCGCGCCCTTGGAACGCGGTGGCCGATAAGCAATGTCTGCGAAAATTGCTTTAACCGGGCACGGTCCCACAGCTTCAGCGCGTATAATGCCAGCCCAATGGGCAATAACGGCGCAAGGAACAATCGCCACGGTGCCTTGTTAAGCGCCATATGCAGGAGGAACCCATTATAGGTGGCGCGTCGCGTGACGGTCTTGTCCATATCATATATGGCAAGCAGCGTTGGTTTGGCGTCAGTCATCGGTCTGCTACAGGCATAATAAAATGGAAGAAGTCTAGAGGCTTGTGATACTTCCCTTTATACGCCAGTTATATGGATATGGCTAACCCTGCAGAGTTCTTGCAAGAAGACTTGGCCGATGGCGGGCACATTCTCCGCTTATCGGGCAGCTTTACCATAGCTTTGATCGGCGATGTCGACGGCCGCTTGCGCGATTTGTCCGCCGATGTGCGCAAAATTGATCTCAGCGCGGTTGAACATATGGACACGGTTGGCGCGTGGCTTGTTCACCGCACCGCAAAAACGTCGGGCGCCGAAATCGTGGGCGCAGGTAAAGATGCCAGTCGTCTGCTTCAGGCTGTCAGTGGCGCGGATCAGGCCGATATACCGCCGCGACCACATCCGCCATCATTTGAGCGGTTCCTGGCCGAAGTGGGCCATAGTGTCGTCATCAGCTTTACAACGCTTTTGCAATTTCTGGGCTTTGTTGGTCAGGTTGTGAAGGCGTCGTTCATACTTGCGATGAACCCCGGCCGTTTCCGCTGGCATGCCGTGGTCCAGCATTTTGACATGGTCGGTGTGCGTGCGTTGGGCATCATTGGCCTGATGAGTTTTCTCATCGGTATCGTGATAGCGCAGCAAGGTGCGGTCCAGTTGCGGCAATTTGGCGCAGAGGTGTTCACCATCAACCTGATTGGCAGGCTGACCTTTCGCGAATTGGGAATTTTGATGACCGCGATCATGGTCGCCGGTCGGTCGGGCTCTGCCTTTGCTGCGCAAATCGGCACGATGAAAATCACCGAAGAAATTGATGCGATGCGCACCATAGGTGTCGTACCAGTCGAAGCTTTGGTTGTTCCAAGGGTCATTGCAGCGGTCATGATGATGCCCTTATTGGGCATATTCGCATCGCTGATGTCCGTGATCGGCGGCGGACTTTTGTGCTGGATCGTTCTCGAAATTCCACCCGCGACCTTTGTGCAGCGGCTGCGTGAAGTTACACCGATGACCGATTTCTGGATTGGCATGATTAAGGCGCCCGTCTTTGGCGCAATCATTGCCATGGCAGGCTGTTTCCAAGGGATGCAAGTGCATGGCAATGCGGAGCAGGTCGGATTGAAAACCACTGCTGCAGTGGTGCAGGCCATATTCCTCGTCATCGTTCTCGATGCATTTTTCGCCATATTCTTTAGCGAAATTGGCTGGAATTAAACCATGGACCAGCCCAACATCATTTCCGTGCAAGGCCTGTGCAACAGCTTTGGCGAGCAGGTCATTCACCAGGATTTAAATCTCGAGGTGCGCCGCGGCGAGATACTTGGTGTTGTGGGTGGGTCGGGCACGGGCAAGTCGGTGTTGATGCGGTCCATCATTGGGCTTCAGGAGCCAGTCGCTGGCAAAATCCGCGTTTTCGATGAAGGCATGATCGGCAAGGAAGAGGACGAAGCCAGCGACGTTCGGCGCCGGTGGGGCGTATTGTTTCAGGGCGGCGCGTTGTTTTCCACGTTGACGGTCGCTGAAAATGTGCAGGTCCCACTGCGCGAATTCTATCCCGATTTCAGCAAGGCGTTGCTCGACGAAATCGCACATTATAAAATTTACCTCAGCGGGCTTCCTGCCGATGCAGCCCATAAATTTCCATCCGAGTTGTCCGGCGGTATGCGCAAACGCGCGGGCCTAGCGCGGGCTTTGGCCATGGATCCCGAGCTTCTGTTTTTGGATGAGCCAACGGCTGGCCTCGATCCCATCGGCGCTGCAAACTTCGATAATCTGACGCGGGATTTGAAAGAAACCCTCGGCCTCACCGTATTCCTGATTACGCATGATCTCGATACGCTCTATGCCATCTGTGACCGGGTCGCCGTACTCGCCGACCAAAAGGTGATTGCGGTTGGCGCGATTGAAGAATTGCTGGCTATCGATCACCCATGGATTAACGAATATTTCAGCGGACCACGCGGGCGGGCAGCACGCCGTGGCCATGACAAACACAACAACCCACAACCGCAATTGCATCAGCCAGGAAGGTCATAGGACAGTAAGATGGAGACCAAATCCAACTATGTGATGGTGGGCGCTATCACGCTTCTTCTTGTGGCCTTGCTCGCGGCATTTACCGTTTGGCTGTCACGCGCTGCCGAAGGCGACAAGAAAGAATATGACATATTCTTCCAACAGTCGGTGAACGGTCTTGCCAAGGGTTCAGGCGTTTCCTTTTCAGGTGTGCCTGTCGGCGAAATCCAAAGCATTGAATTGTGGGAACCCGATCCAGAATTTGTCCGCGTTCGCATCACCATCAAGGACAGCGTTCCCGTGCTTCTGGGCACCACTGCGACGATCAACGGCGTCGGCTTTACCGGCGTTTCTGAAATTCAACTGGACGGCGCGGTCAAGGGCGCACCTGCTTTGGTTTGCCCAGAAGCCAACCCGAAATCGGCATGTCCCACCGGCGTTCCCGTCATCCCCACAAAGCCAGGGGCCTTGGGGGAATTGTTGAACAATGCGCCGTTATTGTTGGAGCGGCTGTCAGCGTTAACCGAGCGTTTGACGAACATTCTGTCTGACAAGAACCAGCAATCCATTGAGCAGATATTAGACAATGTCGAAAATCTGTCGGGCACGCTGGCTACACAAGGTCCGGATTTGCGCGCCGCGATTCAGGAATCGCGCATCGCGTTGCAAAAGGCAGGCCTTGCCGCAGATGAAATCACCAAAATGGCGGGCACCACCAACAAGCTGCTTGATAGCGATGGCCGCCCCATGTTGGTTGAACTGCGTAAAACGCTTCGCTCCGCCAATGGCAGTCTGGCTGCGCTGGAAACGACGTTGAACAATGCCAACCCGGCAATTGAAACGCTAAATACGCAGACATTTCCAGAGGTTACGCAATTGGCGCGCGATCTTCGCGAACTGTCTGTCTCTTTGAAATCGGTCACCGAAAAGGTTGATCAGGGTGGTATTGGCAGCGTCGTCAGCGCGCCGGCATTGCCCGATTATCAACCTGGCAGCAGGAAGCAAAAATGATGTTTAGCAAATTAACCGGCGCACGCTTATTGGCCTTACCCGTCATTCTCAGCCTCGGTGCTTGTGTAAGCTTCGAGACGAAAGCGCCGCCCTCCATGCTCGTGCTGACCGCCGATAACAGCGTGGCTGCAGGTGCAGCCCGAACCGCATCTGCGGCTGAAGTTTTGGTCATACAAACGCCGGAGGTGCCGCGCAAACTCGACACGAACCGCGTGCCTGTCCAGATCAACGCCAGCAGTATTGCCTATGTGAAGGATGCGTTTTGGGCCGACAAGCCGGCCCGGCTGATGCAGCAACTATTGTCCGAAACGGTGTCGGCCAAAACCGGTCATTTGGTACTCAGCGAAGTCGATGCCGGCGGCAAAGCAGCACGCTTTATCTCCGGCAGCCTATTGGAATTTGGTGTGGACGCCGCAACCAATGAAGCGGTGGTGGTATTTGACGCGGTAAAAATCACGCGCGGCAACCCCACCGAAAAACGCAGATTTGAAGCCCGCCGACCCGTTGCGGCTGTTGAAGCCAAGCCTGTTGGGGCAGCGTTGAATGAAGCGGCAAATGAGGTGGCGTTGCAGATTGCCGAATGGGCGAACTGAGCGCTTCAGTTTGACCTAACGCGCAAATCCTTCGGGTTCGGGCCAGCCCTTTGCATATGTCGCCATCACTTTGAATAACGCGCCCATGGATTCACGGGCAACAAGCCTGCTGCGCGCGGCGGAAATTTCCGAAGCCCGATCAGGATTTGCCTGCGCCAAGCTCATAGCGCGCTGATCAATGCCCAATCCCGACAACCAAGCGCCCTGATTGCATGGCCCCGAAACGTTGAGCCCGGATCTTTGTGCGCAGAGCGAAAGCGCATGGAAATCGACATGCGCAGTCAAATCACAATGGCCAGGATCCGAAAATGGGTCCGCATATGTGTGATTTTGCACCGCCTGCAACGTGCTGCCCAGCGCTGGCTCAAGATAACCATAATCAATGGTCAACATAACCCCGCCTTGGCCGGACAGTCGCGTGGAAAGCATGTCCATCACTAAAGCGGCATCCGGGCACGTTTCGTAAATGCTTCCAACCGACGCCATGCGGAACTGTTTAGGAACTAGGGCGTCCGTGGAACGCGGCCCCGGCATTGCCGCAAACCGTCCACTATGATCGGGGACGACAACTCTCTCGTGCCAGCCGGCGTTCGTGGCAATCATCTGCACGATGGGCAGCGCATCAAAGAATTCGTTAGCGACGATGAGCAATGGCGCGTCGGTTGGCACCGTTCCCACATCATCATGGAACATAGCAGCGGGCACAGCCGCCAGCTGCTTGTCTCGCAAGGCCGGGCTATTCTCGACAAAATGAACCTCTGGTTCAAATCCGAAACGCTTCATTGTTCGAAGCGCATCGGCAGCCAGCGTGCCCCTGCCCGGCCCAAGTTCGACATAATAACATGACGAAGGACGGCCGCGACGCAACCAGATATCGCTCAGCCAAATCCCGACCATTTCGCCGAACATCTGACTAATCTCAGGCGCCGTTATGAAGTCGCCATCGGCGCCCAAAGGATCAGCGCGGCCGTAATATACGGTGTTTGCCACGCGCATATATTCGGCAACGCTAATGGGTCCAGACGCTTCAATGCGGTGTGTGAGGCGTTGGCTTGTCGTCTGCGTGTCAGGCGGCACTGTTACGCTGCCTGCGAGCCCCTGCCGTGAATAAGAGGAACAAGCCGATTAGGATCATCGGGGTGGTCAACCACTGCCCCATGCTCAGGCCGCTTGCTTCGACCAGCCACTGTAACTGCTGGTCAGGTTCCCGGAAGAATTCGATGGTAAAGCGGGAAAGGCCATAAATGACAGCCGCCATGCCACACAGAAAGCCGGGTTTATAGCGAGCGTCTGTTTTCCAGAATAACGGCCACATGATCGCCGCCATCAAAAGCCCCTCGAGCCCAGCTTCATACAGCTGGCTTGGGTGCCGCGGCAAATCGCCACCATTTGGAAACACGATGGCCCAAGGCACGTCCGTCACGCGGCCCCAAAGCTCATCATTCACGAAATTTGCCAACCGGCCGAAGAAGAGGCCAAACGGGACGCAACATGCGAGATAATCACAAACGCGTAGGAAAGAGAGCTTATACTTACGCGCCAAAAGCCAGAGAGCAAAAATGATTCCAAGCGCGCCGCCATGGAACGACATGCCGCCTTCCCACAGTTTGAAGACATCTAACGGGTTCTGCAAAATCGATGGCTGGTAGAACAAGATATAACCCGTTCGTCCGCCCAATATGATGCCCAGCGTCGCATATAAAATGATATCGTCTGCATGGTCACGCGACATCGGCGCGCCTGGCCGTGCCAGCAGTTTGAGCAAAAAGCCGTAGCCGAGCAAAATACCTACAAGATAGGCCAAGGAATACCAACGCAGCTGAAAGAAGCCCAGATCAAGCGCAACAGGGCCAACACCAAGGTCTGTGAACTGAATATAGTTCGCTGCTGTAGCAATAATCTCGAATGACACAGTTTTTCCTTAGGATATTTTGACTTTCCTATAGAGCGAAATAGAAGGTGCACAAAGAGTTTAGGAGAGAATCAAATGCCGTCCCAATTGGACCTTGCGATCGACGCTACCATAAATCGTCTCATGACCGACGATGGCCCTTTAACGGTGACCTATGTTGAAAAATTTGGTGTGCAATTGCCCATGCTGGCGAAAGCACCCGGCAACATGGCCGACTATCTGGCATTTTTTTGCGCCACGCATGCGGACAAAGAATTTTTGGTAGATGGCGACATCCGCCTAAGCTTTCGCGAAACTTATGCCGCAGCGCGCGTGCTGGCCGGCGGCTTAGTCGACGGGCACAAGCTTCAAAAAGGCGACAGGGTCGGGATCGCCGCACGCAATTCGGCCAATTGGATCATTGCCTATATGGCGATCGTCATGGCCGGCGGCGTTGCGACCCTGCTTAATGGCTGGTGGCAAGGTGGCGAATTGGC
>DBOA01000007.1:648-7491 GCA_002299195.1 Sphingomonadales bacterium UBA658 | reverse complement strand
AAGGCAAGGTCGGGCAGTGGGTGGGCGATGCCGCCGCGCAAGGCGCACAGCTTTTGGTGTTTCCCGAATATGCGGCGATGGAATTGGCCGCGATCGACAGGTCGACCGCAAGCGATCTGCATGCCTCGTTGCGGGCCGTGGTTGCCCTGGGGCCAAGAATTGACGCCCATTATGCGGATCTCGCCCGGCAATTTGGGGTCGTCCTGCTCGGCGGAACCCGACCCTTTGGCCAAGAAGATGGGCAGGTTGTAAACAGGGCGACACTGTATATGCCGGACGGGCAAACGGCATATCAGGACAAAATTATGATGACCCGGTTCGAACGTGAATCCTGGGACATTAAGGGCGGAAAAAGCCTGCGGGTATTTCGGACATCTTTGGGAATGCTGGGCATTTCTACCTGCTATGACATCGAATTCCCGATGATCGCGCGGGCGCAGGCTCAAGCTGGCGGACAGGCCATTCTTTGCCCGTCGTGCACCGACAGTTTGCAAGGCTATCACCGCGTTCGGATTGGGGCACAGGCGCGGGCATTGGAAAACCAGATTTTTGTGGCGCAGGCACCGACCGTTGGCATGGCGCCATGGTCGCCGGCGCTGGACGAAAATTATGGTGCGGCAGGGCTGTTCGTTCCGCCAGATGGCGATAGTCCGGACGACGGCGTTGTGGCGATAGGGACCGAAGGGCAGGGGGCGTGGGTGATAGCAGACGCTGATCTGGCGCGCGTGAACCGCTGGCGCACCGAAGGGGCCGTTCGTCCCTTTGCGCATTGGCCCGAACAATATTGCGGCGCAATTGCCAGCGATCTGCCGGTGGAAGTTGTGCCGCTGGATTAACTGTTCGCAAAAACGGGCTGAGCGGTTAGGGGGACTTTTATGCCACAAAACGCCGCCCTTTCACGCCTGCACCTTCTGCTCGCGATCGCAGTGATGGCGGTGTGGGGCACGAATTTCGTCGTCATCAAATTGGCGTTGGCCCATTTGCCGCCTTTATGGCTTGCGACGCTTCGTTTTACGTGTGCATTTCTGCCCGCGGCGTTCTTCCTAAAGCGGCCATCGGTGCCTTTGTCCAATCTTGCGGCCTACGGCATATTGATCGGGGCCGGGCAGTTCGGCCTGCTGTTTTTGGCGATGAAGGGCGATATTACTCCCGGCCTCGCCTCACTGGTCGTCCAGATCCAGGTCTTCTTTACCATTGCCCTATCCATGCGGCTGACGGGGGAGAGGGTGCGCACATTCCAATGGGCTGCACTTGCGTTAGCGACAAGCGGGCTGGCCGTTATTCTGACCCATTCGGACGGCAGCGCGACGCCATTGGGATTGATGCTCGTCGTAACCGCGGCCTTTTGCTGGTCGAGTGGCAATATGGTCTCGCGCGCCGCGGGTAAGGTCGACATGCTTGCTTATGTGGTCTGGGCCAGCATCTTTGCTGTCCCGCCACTGTTGACCCTCGCCTTGATATTTGAAGGCCCGTCGGCCTTAATTGCAGGCGTGCACGCGGCAACAGCGACGACCTGGGCGGCGGTGGTCTGGCAAGCGGTGGGCAACACGATGTTCGGCTATGGGATTTGGGGATGGCTTCTGGCGCGACATCCTGCAGCAACCGTTGCGCCTATGGCATTGCTGGTACCGGTTTTCGGAATCGGGGCATCGGCCTTTTTCTTGCACGAGCCATTACAGAGCTGGAAATTGTTTGCCGCTGCGCTGGTCATGGGCGGCTTGGCGTTAAGCCTTTTATGGCCGCGATTTTTTCAACCTATTTCGAAAATCGAATAGACCGGACCCGCAGCGGTTTGTTCGCCGGTGCCGACGGCGATGACATTGTTAAGCCAGCTATAACGGCTATCCCCACATTCGAATTTTGCGACGACTGCCAGTGAATATTCGTGGCGCTCCAGCAATGCGCCTTTCCGGAACCGAGACATTGCTTCGGCTTCGGCCAGAAAACGGCCCTGATAATTGAGGTAAACCAAAGCCCCGTCGTCGGTTTGGAGCGTGAGGCGGACGTCGATCACCATCACACCATCTTCACGGTTGACGACCCAATCATTTCCGCCCGGCAGCACCGTGCCGTTCAGCCGCTCGCCAGCAAAATGGCCGCCGGTGACGGGGGCAATGCGGCGCAGGCCGGCGGGGGTTTGACCAATGCTGATCATCCCTGCGAAATCAACGGTCAGCGTCATGGTTATGAGGTGGCGGTGCGGTAAATTGTTCATTGCACAGTTGCTACCATGACGGCAGGTTGGCGCAAGAGTTATCAGGGAGAGAGTTTTGGACAACATAATTGCGCGCCGTCCAGGCCCATCGGTTCAGCAAGTGTTCGACGGCGATCTTAATCCAGCGCCTGCGGTCATGCGCGTGGAATCACCTGCCATTGGGCAAAGCAGTGATGATGTTTCTATTGCGCGTTACTTTGCCAAAGACTGGCATGATCGTGAAGTCGAGCAGGTTTGGCGCAAGACATGGCAGCTGGCATGCAGGCTGGAGCATATCCCAAATATTGGCGACCATGTGGTCTACGACATCGTGCATGACTCGCTCATCGTCGTGCGGACCGGCCCGGACGAGATTAAAGCCTATATCAATTCATGCCTGCATCGCGGGACGATGCTCCGCACCGAAGGCGGTTGCGTTAAGCAGTTTCGTTGCCCCTTCCACGGCTGGACTTGGAAGCTGGATGGCGCATTATCTGTCATTCCCGGCCAATGGGATTTCCCGCATGTTGATAAGGACAAGATGAACCTTCCTGAAGCCCGCGTTGGCACATGGGGTGGCTTTGTTTTCATTAATTTTGATGCCGATGCCGAACCACTTGAAACTTACCTTGAAAATCTACCCGAGCATTTTGCGTCGTTCAATCTGGAAGACCGCTATGTCGCAGCGCATGTTGCCAAGATTATGCCATGCAACTGGAAATTGGCGATGGAGGCTTTTGTCGAAGCGTACCATGTGCCTTTCGCGCATGGACAGGTGCTGAGCTATTATGGGGACAGCAACACCCAATATGACGTTTGGCCCGGTGTGCGCCATGTCAGCCGGATGATCAGCGTGCAGGGCGTCGCCAGCCCATCGAAACCCGCAACGACACCTGAACAAACCATCGAGGAAATGCGCCGCGACGTGCCCTTTTTTGCAGGCAAGCCCATTGAAGTGGGCGGGGGTGAAACGGCGCGGGGCAAGCTGGCCGAACGTGCGCGTGAGAAGATTTCGCGCTCGATTGGTCGCGACATGTCCGCGCTATCGGACTCGGAATCGCTCGACCTGATCGAATATATGCTTTTTCCCAATATGGTTCCGTGGGGCGGGCAGGCGTTGCCCATCACCTACCGCTTTCGTCCGAACGGCGACGATCCCGAAAGCTCCATCATGGAAATCATGTTCCTGTTTTCCAAAGCCCCCGACGGATCGCATCGGGAACCTGCAAAAATGACGATGCTGGGGCTGGATCAGAAATGGGCTGACGCACCGGAGCTTGGTTCGGCCGCAATGGTAGCGGATCAGGATACCGACAATCTGAAGCGGATCCAAAAAGGTCTGCGCGCGTCGAAGAAACCGGGTGTGACATTGGCGCGCTATCAGGAAAGCCGCATACGCCATTACCACGAAACGCTGGATGCATATATGGCGCGGTAGCGCATTTGAACAAACAGATGTATTCCGCTAATGGCTCAGCCTTGGGGGAGCATTCATGCCATTAGCATTCACCGTTTATGACTGGGGCATATTGCTTGCCTACGTCGCATTGCTGGCATTTGCCGGTTATCAGGCGACACGGCGGACCAAAACGGCGGATGAATATTTTCTCGCCGGGCATCATGCGCCGGTCTGGCTGGTTGCAGTTTCCGTTCTGTCGACGATGCAGTCGGCGGCAACATTTCTCGGCGCCCCCGATAACAGCTATCGCGGTGATTACAGCTATCTCACAAGCAACTTCGCCGCGATCATCTCTGCCTTTATCGTCGCACGTTTCCTGATCCCGCGTTTCTACGCCATCGGTGCGACCACGGTATATGAATTGCTGGAGGCCCGTTTCGACGCGACCGCAAGACGCGCGGCGGCGGGGATGTATCTCGTCGGCCGGATCTTGGCGAGCGGCGCGCGACTGTATCTTGCCGCTATTGCGGTTTCGATGATCATCTTCCTTGATGTCGAGCCGCAGCATATCGTTATCGCGTCCGCGGTCCTTGTCGTTTTCGGTGTTGTGTTCACACTGTTCGGCGGGCTGAATGCTGTTATCTGGAGCGACTTGGTGCAGGTCGTGCTCTACCTTGGTGGTGCGGTGCTGGTGCTCATTTTCCTGCTGGTGAAAATCCCTGCACCTGCTCCGGAAATTTGGGACGCGCTTCAATCTGCACCGGACGGAATGGACAAGCTGCGTTTGTTTGACTGGTCGTTCGACTTTACCAGGCCGTTTACCGTTTGGGCGATCCTGACCGGGTTGGTGCTGCTCAATATCGGCAATACCGGGCTCGATCAGGACACGACGCAGCGCTTTTTGGCATGCGAAAATGCACAATCGGGCAAGCGCGCTTTGTATGCGAGCATGTGGGCGGCAATCCCCGTGGTGGCTTTATTCATGGCGATAGGATCGCTGCTCCACATTTTCTACAACCGCCCCGACCTGATGGGCGTGAGCGTTGGCGCTACCAATGCGTTCGCGGGCGAAAAAATCACAGTCTTCATGTCGTTCATTCTGTCTGAAATCCCCCCCGGCTTGCGCGGGCTGGTCACCGTGGGCGTCATCGCGGCGGCGGCGATCAATTCCGGATTAATCTCGATGTCGGCGGTGGTTGTGAACGATTTTTACCGGCCCTGGCTGGAACGGCGTGGCGCACCATCCAGCGAGCAGCATTATGTCAACGCCGGACGCGCGGCGATGATATTGCTCGCCTGTGCGCTGTTTGCGATGTCGATATTATGTTTCTATTGGCAGCATTACAGCGACACGCCTTTGCTTGAATTTGTACTGGGCGTCATGGTCTTTGCCTATTCGGGCTTGCTGGGGGTCTATGGCACCGTGGTCTTTACGAAGCGGGGGGCGACATGGTCGGTGATCGCCGCTCTGCTGGCTGGTTTTGTCACGATCCTGCTGCAACAGCATTATGTCGTGGACAGTCTTGGGCTGCCGACGGCGTGGAAGGCGCTGGCCTTCCCATGGCAGCTATGTATCGGGACGGCAGTCGCCTTTGCTGTTTGCTGCGCAGGTCGTGATATCAAGGATAAATCAGATACCTCGCCCGTAGCTGCCTAAAGGCTTCAAGCCCGGGTTGCCACTGAGCTTCGATCTCGCTTACTGCTTTTTCGTCCAAAATGCCTTTACGGACCGTGTCGGTTCCTGCCAGCTGGTCAAAAAAGCTTGGAGTGCCGGCGCGGAATTCAAACTTGTCTGGGTACATGCCGTGGACCGCCTTCACCAAAGCGATGCCAGTGCGGAATGGCTGGAATGTCGTGCTGTTGGTGGGGATGATCCACACGCCGTGACACGGCTGTCCGGCATATTTCGAAAAATCCGGCGTAAAGGAAATGGGCGCAAAAGTGACACCCGGCAATCCCATTGCATTTAATAGATCCGCCAGTGCTGCACCATCGATGAAAGGCGCGCCGATATATTCGAAGGGTTTTTCGCTACCCCTTCCTTCGGAGATGTTGGTGCCCTCAAACAAGGCCGTGCCGGGATATACTGCGGCTGTTTGGGCTGTCCGCATATTGGGTGAGGGCGGCACCCAAGGCAAATCCCAAGCGACATAGGGCGCCAAGTCGCGACGCCAGCCGCGCATGGGAATAACGCGAAGGCGCGTGCGCAGCTTTTCCTCACCGACGAACATCTGCGCGAGCTCACCGAACGTCATGCCGTGACGTACCGGCATGGCAAAGCTTCCAACAAAAGAGGCAAATGCAGGTTCGAGGACTGGCCCCTCTATCATCACCCCGCCTTGCGGATTGGGACGATCCAGCACGATCACCTCGGCTCCTGATTTCTCTGCTGCGCGCAGCATGAACAGCAATGTCGAGGAATATGTATAAAAACGCGTGCCGACGTCCTGCAGATCGACCAGCACAATATCAATGCCGTGCATCATCTTGTCAGTCGGCATCTTGGTTTCGCCGTAGAGGCTGTGGACCGGCAAGCCGGATTTTGGATCGATGCCCGAGGCTACCTTCTCACCGGCTTGCGCCTCTCCACGCACACCATGTTCCGGGCTAAAAAGCGCGACAAGATTGATGGCGGGATGCGCGCGCAATAGATCGACGTCGCTGACGCCCTTGCGATCAACGCCGGTCTGGTTGGTCAACAGTGCGACCCGCTTTCCCTTGAGCAACGCCAGTTGGTCGGAAAGCAAGGCTTCGATCCCGGGGGTGATATGCCTGATGGGAATGGCGATCGATTTGATGGGGGTTGGAGCTTTTGGCTGAATCGGATCAGCCGCAACGGCGGCCAGTGGAAACAGCGCAATAACAAAGGTCAAAAATATTCGCATCATGAAAGGCTATTGGATAACGGCGCCCGCCGCAAAGAAAAAGGGCCGGAGGTTCCCCTCCAGCCCTTTTGATATTCGTGTGATGTCGTGGCTTAAGCGCCAGCGACGTCCGCCAGATTGATCTTGAGGCCTGGGCCCATTGACGAGCTGACCGCAACGCGGCGGACATATTTGCCCTTTGAGCCGCTTGGCTTGTTCTTGATGACGGCGTCGATCAACGCGTCGAAGTTCTTGCGCAGGTCAGCGTCAGAGAAGCTCTTCTTGCCGATGCCGCTGTGGATGATGCCCTGCTTTTCAACGCGGAACTCAGCCTGACCGGCCTTTGCAGCCTTTACAGCTTCAGCAACGTCCATGGTGACTGTGCC
>DBOA01000007.1:0-392 GCA_002299195.1 Sphingomonadales bacterium UBA658 | reverse complement strand
TCAACGCGGAACTCAACCTGACCGGCCTTTGCAGCCTTTACAGCTTCAGCAACGTCCATGGTGACTGTGCCCAGCTTAGGGTTTGGCATCAGGCCCTTTGGACCCAAGGTCTTACCCAAGCGGCCAACGATGCCCATCATGTCCGGCGTTGCGATAACGCGGTCATAATCAAGGTTACCGGCCAACATGTCTTCCATCAGGTCTTCGGCGCCGACTTTGTCTGCACCAGCAGCGGTAGCTGCAGTAGCCTTGTCGCCACGTGCGAAGACGGCAACCTTCATTTCCTTGCCGGTACCGGCTGGAAGCGAAACCATGCCGCGAACCATTTGGTCAGCATGACGTGGGTCAACGCCCAGGTTCATTGCAACTTCGATGGTTTCGTCAAACTTGGC
>DBOA01000018.1 GCA_002299195.1 Sphingomonadales bacterium UBA658 | reverse complement strand
TGTGGTGGTGCCCCAGGCCCGACTCGAACGGGCACTCCTCTCGGAACAGGATTTTGAATCCAGCGCGTCTACCATTCCACCACTGGGGCACATCTTCGTCAGGGCGAACCCGTTGAAGCGCAGGCTCCTCTAACCGAGCCTCCGCCCCGATGCAAGCGCATCCTTATTTCTTAAGTTCCTTAGCGAGTGTCTTCAGCGTCGCTTTGCCATAAGGCGCCTTGAATCCGCCAATCCCGGCAACATCGACGCCGGTCTGACGATAGACCGCACGCATATGGCTGAAGGTCTTGAACCCGTCCGCGCCGTGATAATTGCCCATGCCCGACGGCCCGACTCCACCAAAGGGCAGATCTTCCATCGCATTGTGGAAGACGACGTCGTTGATCGTTACGCCGCCGGAGACGGTCCGCGACAACACGCGTTCTTCCTCGGCCTTGTCCGTTCCGAAATAATATAGGCCAAGCGGACGATCATGTGCATTCACATAATCAATCGCCTCATCCATCGACGAATAGGTCATGACGGGCAGAATCGGTCCAAAGATTTCTTCCTGCATCACTTTCATGTCGTCGGTGACATTGCGGACAATCGTCAGCGGCATTTTGTTGCCGTTTGATCCGACAAAATCTTCGCCCGCAGGATTTATTTCGATCAGTTCAGCGCCCTTTTCACGCGCATCGTCCAGATAGCCCTGAAGCCGCTCATAATTTCGGCCGTTCACAACCGATGTATAATCGTCATTGTGCAGCAAAGTGGGATATTGCGCGATTGCACCAGCCTTCACCGCCGCGATGACATCATGCTCTTGGTCGTCGGGCACCATCAAATAATCAGGCGCGAGGCAGATTTGGCCCGCGTTCATCATCTTGCCCAGGGCAATACGCTCGCCAGCCTTTTTCGTGTCCGCACTTCGGCCAATGATCGTCGGTGATTTGCCGCCAAGTTCAAGCGTCACGGGCACGAGATTGTCCGCTGCCGCGCGCATGATATGCTTGCCCACGCCCGTCGCGCCGGTGAAAATGATATGGTCGAATGCCAGCTTTGAAAACGCCATGCCGACTTCAGCGCCGCCAGTGAAAACGGCCATTTCCTCTTCAGCGAAATATTTTGGTACGAGCTCTTCGAACAATGCCGACACGCGCTCGGTGAATTCGGACGGCTTGACCATCGCGCGGTTACCGGCGGCGAGAATGCCTGCCATCGGGACCATCACCATACCAACGGGGAAGTTCCATGGCGCAACAACGCCGACAACGCCCTTTGGTTGGTAAACGACTTCGGCCTTGGCACCGAGCAGACCTAGCGGGAATGTTGGCTTGCGCTTTTCACCTTTTGCCCAGCTTTCAAAATGCTTCTTGGCATGTTTCATCGCGCTCACAGACGGCATGATGTCCGTCAGCAGCGTTTGTTCGCGGCTACGATGGCCGAAATCAGCAGAAACGGCCTTTGCGAAATCCTCCGCATGATCGATCAACATCGCAATCGCGCGGTCGATACGGTCACGGCGGACCGACATCGATTCTGGCATAGCTGCGGTAAATGCTGCGCGCTGCTTTTCTAGCACAGTCTGCATATTTGCGGTCATTTTTTCTCTCCATTTAACCCGTTGATGAATTGCTAGCGTGAAGCGTTGCAAATGAAAACCATTTTGGCGTATCGACATGTCCAACATGCACAAAGCATGACGCGTATATTGGAGAGAACATGATCGAGGCCGGTAAAAAGTGGACGCCACCTGCGGGTTGGCCCGTCATGACGCGAGATCAGGTCAAGGCTGCATTATGTGCTCCTGGCATGCCGTTCGAAATGGAAACGGCCGAGATTGAAGGCGTGCCAACACGCGTCTGGAAAAACGCCTTACCCAATCTCGCTGTGCTGGCCGCGCACGCCAATGCATCATTCGGTGACCGCGAATTTGTGGTGTATGAGGATGAACGCGTCACCTACGCAGCTTGGCACCGCGCGGTGGCGACACTCGCGCATGCGCTGCAAGAACGCGGCGTAAAAAAGGGCGACCGCGTTGCCCTCGCCATGCGCAACCTGCCTGAATGGCCAGTCGCCTTTTTTGCGGCCGCAGTGACGGGCGCGATTGTCGTGCCGTTAAACGCATGGTGGACCGGTGAAGAGCTTGCCTTTGGTTTGGCCGATTCGGGTGCAACGGTTCTGATCTGCGACGCAGAACGCTGGGACCGCATATCGCCCTATAAAGCAGAAATGCCTGCACTTGCGCATGTCATGGTCGCACGCGCGGGGGCAGCGGCAATGGCGGAGCCCGCCATCACGCTCGAAAGCATCATTGGCAGCCCCAAAAATTACGCCGATTTGGCTGACCTGCCATTGCCTGACGTGGCGATTGCGCCAGATGACGCCGCTACCATTTTCTACACCAGCGGGACGACCGGCAAGCCAAAGGGCGCCTTGGGTTCGCACCGCAACCTGCTGACCAATGGCTTTTCCAGCGCCTATTCTGGCGCTGCGACTATGCTGCGTCGTGGCGATCCTTTGCCCGAACCCAGCATAAGGGCGAGCCTGCTTGTCATTCCAATGTTCCATGTCACCGCGTGTTCGGCTTCCATGATTCCGACGATTCAAGCAGGGCACAAGATCGTACTCCTCCACAAATGGGATACGGTGAAAGCATTCGAGATTATCGAGCGCGAAAAGATCAACGCCACGGGCGGCGTGCCGTTCATCGCTTGGCAGTTAATCGAGCACCCCGACCGCGAGAAATATGACCTCAGCTCAATCGACGCGATAAGCTATGGCGGTGCACCATCCGCGCCAGAGCTTGTCAGCAAGATCTACGAAATATTTAGCGCATTTCCGGGCAATGGCTGGGGCATGACCGAAACCATGGCAACGGTCACCTCGCATATTGCCGAAGATTATTTGAATCGTCCCGACAGCTGTGGTCCGGCCGTTGCAGTCTCGGACGTGAAAATCATGTCAGAGGATGGCCAGATTGAATTGCCTGTTGGCGAAGTCGGTGAATTGTGGGCACGCGGCCCCCAAATCGTCAAAGGCTATTGGAACCGTCCAGACGCCACCGCAGAAACATTTGTCGATGGCTGGGTGCGCACAGGCGATCTTGCCCGCGTGGATGACGAAGGCTTCTGCTTCATCGTTGATCGCGCCAAGGACATGATCATTCGCGGCGGAGAGAACATCTATTCGTCGGAAGTCGAAAACATCTTGTACGAACATCCCGCGGTCACCGATGCCGCGCTGATTGGCATTCCGCACCAGACACTCGGCGAAGAACCCGCAGCTGTGGTCCATCTGGCGCCCGGTATGACCGCAAGCGAGGATGAATTGCGCGAATATGTCAGCGCACGATTGGCAAAATTCAAAGTGCCCGTGAAGATCATCTTCACGCAGGATACCCTGCCACGCAACGCCAATGGCAAAATCCTGAAACGCGATTTGAAGGCCTTGTTCTAACGCAGCAAACTGGGCTGATTCACATTTGTTTTTGATCCTGCGCCGCCCTATAAGGCGGCAAATCAAAATCAAAGGAATCTCCCATGCACAACGCCGATCCTGTCGTCATCCTGTCCTACGCCCGCACCCCAATGGGGGCCATGCAAGGGGCTTTGGCAGACGTTTCTGCGACCGACCTTGGCGCGACTGCGGTGAAAGCAGCCGTTGAACGCGCTGGCGTCGACGGCGCGGCGATTGAGCGCATCTACATGGGTTGTGTATTGCCAGCAGGCCTTGGCCAAGCCCCTGCCCGTCAGGCCGCGATTAAAGCGGGCCTACCCAAATCTGTGCAAGCAACGACGGTGAACAAGGTATGCGGTTCGGGCATGCAGACCGTCATCATGGGCAGCGAGGCACTCGCCGCTGGTTCAGTCGATTATGTCATCGCCGGCGGCATGGAAAGCATGACCAACGCGCCTTATTTGCTCAAAAAGCACCGTGGCGGCGCGCGCATTGGGCATGACACCGCTTATGACCATATGTTCCTCGATGGCCTTGAAGACGCATATGAGGCGGGCCGCGCCATGGGCACGTTCGCGCAAGACACCGCGAATGAATATCAGCTGACGCGCGAAGCACAGGACGCATACGCCATTGAATCGCTGCGCCGCGCGCAAAGCGCGATTGCAGACGGCGCGTTTACAGCGGAAATCGTTCCTGTAACCGTTGCCACACGCAAGGGCGACGTGATTGTCGACACCGACGAGCAACCCGGCAAAGGCATGCCCGACAAGATTCCAACGCTAAAGCCAGCCTTTGCGAAGGACGGCACGATCACGGCCGCCACCAGTTCGTCGATCTCAGATGGTGCCGCCGCACTTGTGCTCACGCGCCAATCGGTCGCCGACGCCAATGGACAAAAACCGATTGCGCGTATCGTCGCGCACGCCGCGCACGCGCAGGAGCCATCGGCATTCACCACCGCTCCGGTCGGTGCAATCAACAAATGCTTGGCAAAGGCTGGCTGGACCATCGCCGACGTTGACCTGTTCGAAATGAATGAAGCATTTGCCTGCGTCGCGATGTTTGCAATGCACGATCTTGGCATAGCGCATGACAAGATTAATATTCATGGCGGCGCCACGGCATTGGGTCATCCCATTGGTGCATCGGGTGCGCGGATTATCACAACCTTGGTCGCCGCGCTTCAGCGCCATGGCAAGAAACGCGGCCTGGCATCGCTGTGCATCGGCGGCGGCGAAGCGACGGCTTTGGCGATCGAGCTTATCTGATCGATACAATTTGCGACCTTTGGGCCGTCGGAGAAATCCGGCGGCCCTTTGTTTTTTGCCGCGTGCAGGGTAAGCAGACGGCATGAATATCGTCTTCGTTCTCTTCGACAATGTCACGCAACTCGATTTCACAGGGCCCGTGCAATTCCTCTCGCGATTGCCGGGCGCGGATGTTCATGTCGTCAGCAAAACGGGCGCGGCGGTCACCACCGATAGCGGATTTTCTATTCTCCCTAGGTCCAGTTTTGCAGACTGCCCGCAGGCGGACATAATCTGCGTGCCGGGCGGTCATGGTGTGCGTGACGCGATTGCTGACGCGCAGATCGTCGACTTCGTGCGCACGCAAGCACGCGGGGCACAATATATCACCAGCGTGTGCACCGGTGCCTTCATATTGGGCGCTGCCGATTTGCTGCGCGGCAAAGAAGCCACATGCCACTGGGCATATACGCATTTGTTGCCGATGTTTGGCGCAACGCATCGGCCAGCGCGCGTGGTCCGCGACGGCAATTTGGTGACTGCAGGCGGCGTCACATCGGGCATCGACTTCGCGCTAGAACTGATTTCAGACATTGCAGGCGAAGATGTTGCACGCACCATCCAGCTCGCGCTGGAATATGATCCGGCACC
>DBOA01000131.1:1047-5089 GCA_002299195.1 Sphingomonadales bacterium UBA658 | reverse complement strand
AGCCCCAAGTGGATTGCCAACTGGACAGCACGTTACGGCGTGCCCGTAGGCGACGGTGAAGTCTATGCCTTCACCGATTGGGCATATCGTTCGAAGATCAACTTCTTCTTATATGAATCGGTTGAATTCCAGGACAAGCGCATGCTCGAAGGTGGCCTGCGCGTTGGATACAAGACCGATGCCTATGATGTCTCGGCGTTCGTCCGCAACATCACGAAGGATACTTCGGCAGTTGGCGGCATTGACTTCAACAACCTGACTGGCTTCGTCAACGAACCACGCGTCTGGGGCGTCGAAGCCGCGTTCAAGTTCTAATTTCCGACAATATCATGCAAGAACGGGGCGGGTGTGCGAAAGCAGGCTTGCCCCGTTCGCATATCGGCGTTAAGGGCCCAATTCTTCGCTGAAAAGCGGAGTGCAGGAGTTTAGCTCAGTTGGTAGAGCATCGGTCTCCAAAACCGAGGGTCGTGGGTTCGAGTCCCCCAACTCCTGCCATTTTATTGGCTCTGCCTATAATTTGGCCTCTTCGCGGATCTTCATCCGCCAGCCCCAGATACTCAACATAAACATCGCAGCATTCGATCCGAAATCCAATGCCATCCAGCGGTTTAAAATCGGCAATTCATAAACAAAATAATTGTTGAAGCCAAAAAAGGGCAGCAGCGCGACGGCATAAGTCAGAAACGATGCGCGCGTAAAACGGCTAAACCAAATGAACAGGCCGCCCAAAACGGCTTGCGCGCCGAAACACCCAATAAACAGCGCACTGGTCGCGCTCAAATGTTGATATTCCGGATTGATTGTCATCCGTTCGACCATATGCGGTGCAAACAGGCACCAGCCGCCCAAGCCAAAATAGGGCAAAGCGATAAGGCGCTGGATATGGATAGACTGCATACACTTCCTCCGTTTCATCATCCGTAAAGCGACAGGTTATGGCTTCGGCGCGATGGACAGCGGATCGGCTGCCTTCAATGCGCCTTGCGCTTGGGCAGCATGTGATGCACCAAGACGATCACGGCGCCAATGGCGAGCCCGACGACACCGCATAATGCGGCATCCGCAACCCAGGCCAACGCGCCTTCATGCAGGCCGAAAAACTCGGCGGGGTGCACACCAAAACCGTGGACGATGATTTGTCCGCCGACCCACAGCATGGCGGCAGTGCCAATGGTCGACAGTGCTGCCAGCAACTTTGGCATGCCCTTCACCAGACCCCGGCCAATGGCCTGCGATCCGCCATTTTCACGCTGGGCCATGTGCAGGCCGATGTCGTCCATTTTCACAATCACGCCGACGACGCCGTACACCGCAATCGTAATCGCTATTGCGACAAAGGCCAGAACGCCAGCCTCAAGCCAGATTGACGTGGCGGCAAGGCTTTTCACTTCGTTCAGCGCAATCGCCATGATTTCGGCCGAGAGGATAAAATCGGTGCGCACAGCGCCCTTCACCATATTTTGTTCATGCTCAGTGCTGGTCAATTCCGCGAGTTCTTCAACCAAACTCTCTTCTTCATGCGGAACCAGTTTTTCCCAAACCTTTTCGGCGCCTTCGAAACACAGATACGCGCCACCTAACATGAGGATCGGCGTAATGGCCCATGGCAAGAACAGGCTCAGCAGCAACGCAACCGGCAAAATAATGACCAGTTTGTTGAAAAACGAACCTTTCGCAATGCGCCAAATTATCGGCAGTTCGCGGTCCGGCGTAAACCCTGTCACATATTGCGGCGTCACCGCGGTGTCGTCGATGACAACACCTGCGGCCTTGCTGCCTGCCTTGCCAGCGGCAGCGGCAACATCATCCACAGACGCAGCCGCAACTTTGGCGATTGTCGCAATGTCGTCGAGTAAGGCGGCAAGACCGGATGGCATGTGGACAAATTCCTTGATGTGATGAAGCTTCGAGGGATAGCCAAAAACTGCAGCAGTTCAAGGCTGTTCAGAACGGATGCGGGCGATGGGTGCGTTCCCAAAGCCACTTGCCTCGCACCGAATCCATCGCTAAAGGCCTAGTCTTTCCGAAATCGGAACCTATATCGCTCTCGACCCGCCGGTCGGAGCGCTGGCGGCTATCCTCGGGATCGAACAGGAAGAAACGATATGGCAAAGACAAGCCCCGGTGAATTCATCCGTCAGGTACGGACCGAAATCGGCAAGGTAGTATGGCCGTCGAGGCAGGAAACCGTGCAGACCGCGATCATGGTATTGATCATGACGATCATCTTGGCCGTCTTCTTTTTGGGCGTCGACGCGGTATTCGCCGCAATCGTAAAGGGATTACTCGCGCTAGCCGAAGGCTAAGCTGCGGTCACTCGAAAGAGTTTTGAGGAAAAGAAGAGATATTATGGCACGCTGGTACATCATTCACGCTTACTCCGGTTTTGAAAACAAGGTCCGCGACCAGATCCTCGCTGAAGCCGAGCGTATTGGCCTCTCGCAGCTCGTGGAAGCTGTCGAGGTTCCGACCGAGCAAGTCACTGAAGTGCGCCGTGGTAAGAAGATCAAGGCCGAACGTAAGTTCTTCCCGGGTTATGTCCTTGCCAAGCTGAACATGAACGACGACGTTTATCACTTGGTCAAGAACACCGCCAAGGTAACGGGCTTTCTGGGCGCGGGTAACAAGCCGCAGCCAATCAGCGAAGCCGAAGCAGCGCGCATTTTGAACACGAAGCAGGAAATGGAAGCTGCGCCAAAGAAGCGCGTTTCGGTCGACTACGAAATCGGCGATCAGGTCAAGGTACTTGGCGGTCCATTCGCAAGCTTCAACGGTGCGGTCGAAGAACTCGATTTCGACAAGAACCGCGTGAAGGTATCGGTCAGCATCTTTGGCCGCGCGACACCGGTCGAACTGGATTTCGAAGAAGTCGAATTGATGAAGTGATAGCCTTCGCTGGCCATCTTTCTTTCCTATGACCTCTGCATTGTCGCCCGAACAGATACAGGCGCGCATTGAAAAGGCGAACGCGGCGCACAGCGCAATACCGGCTGAAAAGCTGGTTCGTGGTCTTGTCCGCCTGTTCGATTTTGACGCTGCAGACGAACCCGACGAATTCACCTTTCCGGCATTCTCTCGTGCATCGCGCGATCGCATTTTCGGCGGGCAGATTATCGCGCAAGCCATGATGGCCGCGGCGCGTACCGTGGACCCCGACAAACAAGTCCATTCGCTACATGCCTATTTCTTGCGCGGTGGCAGCGAAGCCCTGCCGCTGCACTTTCGCGTACACCGTGATTTTGATGGCCGCGCATTTTCCAACCGGCGCGTTGTGGTCCGGCAGGAAGGCAAGGTTATTTTCAACCTGACCGCGTCTTTCCAAAAGCCTGAAGCAGGCTTTTCACATCAAGTCCCGATGCCGGACCTGCTGCCGCCCGAAAAATGTTGGGATTATTCGGACGCCATGGCGCGCAATCCCGATATCCCTGATCATATGCTTGAGCGCATGGCACATCCGCGGCCATTTGAGCTCCGCAGCTTTCGGCCCGCCGCTGATGCCAAGGCCACCAGCCATTATCAATGGTTCCGCTTGCGTGCGCCGATTGAGGGCGACCAGTTGATGCACCGCGCACTGCTATCATTTGCGTCCGATATGGGGCTGCTGTCATCCGCGATGCTTCCGCATGGGCTGCATTGGGTGACGCCCGGCCTGTTTTCAACCAGCCTGGACCATGCCATGTGGTTCCATAACGATGTTCAGGTCGACCAGTGGTTCGTTTATGTCATGGACAGCGACTGGACCGGGGGCAGCCGCGGCATCAACCATGGCTGGATTTATAGCCAAGATGGCACGTTGGTCGCATCCGTCGTTCAGGAGGGTCTGCTGCGGCTCACACCGCCGGCATAACCGCGCAAAGGCTTGCATTATGCCTGCATTGCGGATAGTGGCACCGCTTCTCGGCGCAATAGCGGCGTGATTCCGTGTGGGAGGACATCATTTGATGTCTGTTGGACCACTTAATTTGACCCGTTTTCGCCCTTTTAGGGCAGTGCGGCGATAGAATGAAAGGACGCCATTCATGGCAAAGAAAATTGACGGCTA
>DBOA01000131.1:0-639 GCA_002299195.1 Sphingomonadales bacterium UBA658 | reverse complement strand
AACATCATGGAATTCTGCAAGCAGTTCAACGCTGCGACCGCTGACATGGAAAAGGGCACCCCGATTCCAACGAAGATCACCGTGTTTGCAGACAAGAGCTTCACCTTTGCGATGAAGTCGCCACCAGCGACCTACCTCATCAAGAAGGTTCTTGGCCTCAAGTCCGGTTCGAAAGAACCAGGCAAGATCACCGCTGGTACAATCACACGTGCGCAGTTGGAAGAAGTCGCAACCATCAAGATGGCCGACCTCAATGCGAACGACATGGACGCAGCAGTAAAAATCATCGCAGGCTCGGCTACCGCCATGGGCCTCGAAGTAGTGGAGGGCTGATCCGATGGCCAAGCTGACCAAAAAAGCAAAATCGCTCGCGCATTTGGATGCCGACAAGCTTTACGGCGTTGATGAAGCGCTGAAGCTGATCAAGGAATTGGCAACTGCCAAGTTTGACGAAACCATCGAAGTTGCAATGAACCTGGGCGTTGACCCACGTCATGCTGACCAAATGGTTCGCGGCATGGTTTCGCTTCCAGCCGGTACCGGCAAGGAAATGAAGGTTGCCGTCTTCGCACGTGGCGACAAGGCTACTGCAGCTACCGCTGCTGGTGCAGACAAAGTCGGCGCCGAAGACCTGATGGA
>DBOA01000032.1 GCA_002299195.1 Sphingomonadales bacterium UBA658 | reverse complement strand
TGAACGGCTTGGGCGGTCAATTGCTCCGCCCTGCCCGTGATAAGCCCATTGGCTAAGATATACGCGCAAATGGCGGCAAAGCTTGCCAATGCCGGTGCGCGCCAGTTTGCGCCTCCCTTACGTTCGCGACGCAGCGAAACCCAAACGCCGCATATCAGTGCAGCCCACAGCCAGATATCGATGATGAACAAGGTATCGCCATAAAACCATTGGCTCGAAAATGGCTCAAGCAAACGGATCCCGTAACTGTTGAACCAGTCGAAAAGCGGGTGGCTCAAGCATCCAACATAAGCCAACGCCAACAACCAGCCTTTATGCACCGGAAACCTTGTCTCTGGCCGCTTTCCGCGTCTTTCTTGCCAGCGATCGAACCACAGCATGATGCCCCACAACATCAGCGGCAGCACCAGCATCGCGATTGGGCCATGCGTGAGGCCGCGCCGGATCGCCAAATGCTGCTGCCCGCCCAGCAAAGTCGCCACGGCGTCAATATCGGGGATATTCGCAGCAATAATCAGCGTTGGCATGGCAAGGCCAGTCCGACGCTTCAACCCCATATGCCCGATGAGCGCGCCAACAAGGCTATGTGTGAGATTATCCATGCGGGTTAGCTGGCGCAGCCAAACCCAAATGGCAATACGGCGTTATCGCCATAAACTATTTTGTTCACGCAGAGGCGCAGAGCAGAAATCTGAAATCTCTGCGGACTCTGCGCCTCTGCGTGAAAATCAATTAAGTCTCGGGATGGCCCTCAGCGACCGTCCAGGTTTGTCCCTTTGCCAGCAGCTTGCCGAGATCAGGTGATTTACCTGCACTGGCCGACTCGTTCTGCGCGATGACGGCGTCGTTAAAGGTCGGGCGCGGATCGTCGTACAGGACGCCGAGTGCCATGGGAAATTCGCCGAATGGCATTTCCACAAGCATGTGCGCGAGCGAACGGTTGGTTACGTCATGGACGATGACGCCCGCGCTCTGCCAATCGCCATCGATCACATCGACAACCTTCAGCGTCAGGCCAACGTTATCGAGGGCAATGCCTTTGGTCCCGCCGGACTTTTCGCTGCCGAACAACATTGGTTCGCCGTTGCGCAGCCACAATTGATGGCCGTCGGCACCCTTTGGCGCAGCGAAGTCTTCAAACACGTCCTTGTTATACACAATGCAGTTCTGGAAGATTTCGATGAACGCAGCGCCGCGATGGGCGTGCGCCGCCTTCAGCACTTCTGGCAGGTTCTTTGAAACATCAAACCCACGCGCAACAAACCGCGCGCCTGAGCCCAGCGCAAAGGCGCATGGCGTGGCTGGACGGTCAACCGAACCATAAGGCGTCGATGGGCTGTTGGTGCCAACGCGCGATGTTGGCGAATATTGGCCCTTGGTCAGGCCGTAAATCTCATTGTTGAACAGCATGATCTGGCAATCCAGATTGCGGCGCAGCAAATGCATCGTGTGGTTGCCGCCGATCGACAGCGCATCGCCATCGCCCGTGATAATCCATACATCAAGATCCGGATTGGCGAGTTTTACACCCGTCGCAACCGCAGGCGCGCGGCCGTGAATGGTGTGGAAGCCATAGGTTTCCATATAATATGGGAAACGCGAAGAGCAGCCGATGCCGCTAATGAACACGGTGTTTTCGGGCGTGCCACCGATTTCGGGCATGGTGCGCTGCACCGCCTTCAAAATCGCATAGTCACCACAGCCGGGGCACCAGCGAACCTCTTGGTCGGTTTCCCAATCCTTGGGCGTTGTCGCTTTCACGGGGGTCATATCGTTCATTATAAAGCACTCCCAATCGCGGCTTCAATTTCGGCGATAGTAAATGGCTGACCGGACACTTTGTTCACGGGCTGCGCATCCACAAGGAACTGGTCACGCAATATGGTCTTCAACTGGCCCGTGTTCATTTCAGGGACGATGACCTTGTCAAAGCTCTTGAGCAACTCGGCCATGTTTTTGGGCATGGGCCAGATATGGCGAATGTGGACATGCGCGACATCGACGCCTTCTGCGCGCTTGCGACGCACAGCTTGCTTGATGGGACCATAGGTTGATCCCCAGCCAACGACAGCAAGCTTCGCGCCTGCGGCACCCTGCTCGACGCTCTGGTCGGGGATGCTGTCGGCGACATTGTTTACCTTGGCCGAACGGATGTCAGTCATCGCTTGGTGGTTGGCCGGCGCATAGTTGATGTGGCCGGTATCGACTTCTTTTTCGATACCACCAATGCGATGCAGCAATCCGGGCGTGCCGGGCTTCACCCATGTGCGCTTCAATTTATGGTCGCGCGCATAGGGCTTAAAGCCATCTTCGGGCACGCTTTCCAGAAACTCGACCGGGAATGGCTTATACTCTTCAAGATCGGGCACCAGCCAAGGCTCAGCCGCGTTGGCGATATAGCCATCCGTAAGCAGCATCACCGGCGTCATATATTCAACGGCAATCCGCACAGCTTCGACCGCGCAGTCAAAGCAATCAACCGGCGAGCGCGCTGCGATTACGGGCATCGGTGCATCACCGTTGCGGCCGTACACCGCTTGATACAGATCGGACTGCTCGGTCTTGGTTGGCAGGCCCGTCGAAGGGCCGCCACGCTGGCTGTTGACGATGACCAAGGGAAGCTCGGTCATGATGGCAAGGCCCATGGCCTCACCCTTCAACGCGATGCCGGGACCAGACGAGCTGGTAACGCCCAACTGACCCGCGTAGCTTGCGCCGATGGCCGAACAAATCGCGGCAATTTCATCTTCTGCCTGGAATGTGGTGATCCCATATTCTTTCAAGCGGCTGAGGTGATGCAAGATCGCAGACGCGGGCGTGATGGGGTATCCGCCGAAGAACATCTTGAGGCCAGCGAGTTGTGCGCCAGCGACCAAGCCATAAGAAATAGACTCAGCGCCCGTCACCGTCCGGTACAGACCCGCAGGCGCAGGCGCTGCATCGACATGATATTGCTTCAGCGGTCCAGCCAGTTCAGCAGTCTCACCATAAGCATGACCGGCATTCAGCGCCGCAATATTGGCGTCGGCCAAAACCTGATTCTTCGCAAATTTGGCGTTCAGCCAATCGATGATCGGCTGACGGTCGCGGTCAAACATCCAAAGCGCCAGGCCAAGCGTCCACATATTCTTACAGCGCAACGCGTCTTTGTTGCCCATGCCAAACGGCTTGACGGCTTCCAGCGTCAGCGCGCTGATGTCGAACGCCAGCACTTGCCATTTCGCAAGGCTTCCATCTTCAAACGGGTTGCTGGTATATTTGGCCTTATCCAGGTTACGCTGGTTAAACTCGCCTGTGTCCGCGATAATCAAACCGCCTTCGCGCAACGACCCGACATTTGTTTTCAACGCAGCGGGGTTCATCGCGATCAGCACGTCCGGCTGATCACCCGCGGTGTCGATTGCGGACGAACCAAAGTTAATCTGAAACGCCGAAACACCGAAAAGCGTCCCGATAGGCGCACGGATTTCGGCAGGAAAATCAGGGAATGTCGCAAAGTCATTGCCCGCCAGTGCCGAAGACAGCGTAAACTGCCCTCCGGTCAACTGCATGCCGTCGCCGCTGTCCCCGGCAAAGCGCACAACGACTGCCTCGCTTTGCACTGGAGTATGTCCGCTCGTCTGTTCGTCTTTGAATGCCGTAGCCATGCGTTCTAGCCCGTCTTTAATTGCAACTTTATTGCCTTTTCGCCTAATCCCATTCGCCGCGCACTGCAATGTTAGAAAAACTATCGGTGGATATGCTGGACGCATTACCCAAGCCACCCTAGGAAGCGGCAGAAATGGAGAACGCGATGACCGATACCCCCCCTTATGTCCGTCCAGACGTGGCATTGTTTCTGCAATTTCTGAACGCGGTACCCGGCCCTAAATTTTGGCAAGTGCCCGTTGATGACGCACGCGCGATGACCGCTGCGATGCGCGACGTTGCCGATGCACCGGTTGGCGAACTGGCGGTTATTCGTGATTTATCGATTCCCGGACCCGCCGGAGCCATCCCTGCGCGATTATATGACAGCCGCGAAGAGCGCGAAGCCGGCCCTGTCATGGTGTTTTACCATGGCGGCGGATTCGTTATCGGCAGCCTGTACACCTACGATCCATATTGCGCAGAAGTTGCGCGCCTCCTCGATTTGCCGGTCATCTCTATCGATTACCGGCTGTCACCCGAACATCCATTCCCTGCCCCAGCCGAAGATTGTGAAGCCGCAACGCGCTGGATTGCAACAAGTCCTGCTGAGCTTGGACGGCAAGTAACTGGACTGATTCCCTCCGGCGACAGTGCTGGCGGAAACTTAGCGATTGTGACCACCATGGCGCTTCGCGACCGTCCGGCCGCCGTGCCTGTGTTGGTGCAACATCCGATTTACCCCGTCGTGACGCTCGATGCTGACTGGCCGAGCATGCGCGAATTTGCCAACGGCTATTTGCTAACCGACGAAGCAATGGCCTATTTCGGCGAAGGCCACGCAGCAACGCCCGGAGATTACCGGTCCGAGCCGTTGAATTTCAGCCAGCGCGGCATGCCACCGAGCCTTGTCACCACCGCAAGCCTCGACCCCTTGCGCGACCAAGGCATCGCTTATGTTGAAAAGCTAAAACAGGACGGCGTGCGCGTTGAACATCGCAGTGCCGAGGGCAATATTCACGGGCATATCAACATCCGTCAGGCCATCCCCTCCGCCCAATCGGACATAGAGGGCAATATCGCCGCGCTGAAAGACCTGCTTGCAGAAGTGGTGGCAACAGCATGAGCATATCGTTGGAAGATTTACCGTACCGTCCCTGCGCCGGCATCATGCTCGCCAATATGCAGGGGAAGATTTTTGTCGGGCAACGCTTGGACAGCCCGGTCGGAACCGATGCATGGCAAATGCCGCAAGGTGGCATCGACGATGGTGAGGATGCAGAGACTGCGGCGCTGCGCGAGTTATTCGAAGAAACTGGCGTGCGCGCCGATTTGGTCGATATTCTCGCGCGCAGCCGCGATGAACATTTCTACGACTTACCCGATGATATGATTGGCCGCATTTGGAAGGGCAAATATCGCGGGCAACGCCAGCATTGGTTTTTGATGCGCTTCAAAGGCACGGATGCCGATATCAACATCGAAACGTCGCATCAGGAATTTAGCAAGTGGCAGTGGATCTATGCACAGCAATTGCCGCAACTGATCGTGCCGTTCAAAAAGCGGCTGTACGAGAATATTCTCGCGGAGTTTGCAGAACTTATTTGACGCCGTTCAGCGTGCTGAACGCATCCGCGCCCTTAATTGGGTTGCGGAGCCGGCACGCTAGCGACGCTTGGTTTCGTATCGGCTGCACTTGCCTGCATTTGCGGTTTTTCGCTCGCCTTGCTGGATGCAAGCGCAAGCCGGTCAACAGCGCTGCAGTCCGCACGGCATAATGTTTTCAGGCGCGCGATATTTTTACCCGCTTGCTCAATTGCGCCCTTGGCAATCATCGCATCTGCCTGCTCGGCCAATGCAACCTGATCATTGGGCTCAAGCTCCAACGCTTCTGTGTAAAAGCGGATCGCTTTACCATTCAGTCCTTGGGCCTTCACCGCGCGGGCCATCGCAATATATGCAGGGCGATTGCGCGGGTCGACCGCGAGCGCAGATTCATACCAGCTGATGGCATT